>JASHRY010000408.1 GCA_030037105.1 Xanthobacteraceae bacterium | reverse complement strand
CTGCGCGAGTGGGCCTACGCTAAAGCCTACCAGCATTCCAGGCAGAGAACCGACGATCTGCCAGTCTGGCTACACCGATACAATTGGCACAGGCCTCACGCCGGCATCGGTGATAAAACTCCCATCAGCAGACTCGGCCTCACCGGGAATAACCTCCTGAGGCTCCACAGCTAGCTGCAAAAAGCGAGCGGGTTTTGCAGCGCAATCGAGATTCAAGCAGACAAACCGCTGATCTCGGCCGCCGACTTGGGCTCATGACCCAAAGCGGCCATCCTTCAGTTCAGACGCGGCTGACCCGGCGTATTGTCATACCAATCGAAGGCCTGCCCTCCGATATTGATCATAACGCTCTTGACCTCGAAATGAGCGTCAAAGGATTCCCGACCAGTCTCGCGGCCGATGCCGGAGAGTTTAACTCCGCCCCAAGGCGAGGCCGGATCAAGCCGATGATGGTCGTTGATCCAGACAATCCCGCACCGGAGAGCTGCGGCAATTCGATGGGCGCGCGCTACGTCATTGGTACGTATCGCGGCTGCAAGGCCGAACGGTGAATCATTTGCTAGCTCGATCGCCTCCTGTTCTGTCGAGAATGGGGTGACCGATGTGAACGGCCCAAAAACCTCCTCCTGGAAAATCCGCATCTTCGGCGTTACGTCAGCAAATACCGTAGGTTCGACGAAGAACCCGCCGCTTTGCGCGAGGCCGGCCGGAATTCCGCCACCAACGACGAGCCGCGCCCCCTCATCCAGTCCCGTGTGGACGTAACCGAGAACTCGCTGTCGCTGCTTTTCCGAGATCACCGGGCCGAGTTGGGTCCCTGGAATGCTGGGATCGCCAATGCGAATCGCTCGCGCCTTAGCGGCCAGGCGGTCAACGAATTCGTCATAGATGTCCCTATGGACAAGGTGGCGGCTCGCGCAAATGCAAGTTTGCCCGGCGCCTATGAAGGCTCCGAACGCGGCGTAGTTGACGGCGCGCTCCATCTCGAAATCGGGAAAGACCAGAACTGGTGTCTTGCCGCCGAGCTCAAGTGTCAGATGCGCGAAATTACGTCCTGCTGAGGCACCGGCGATCTGACCGGCCTCGGTGCCACCGGTGAGGACCACTTTGTTGAGGCCAGGGTGTTGGCATAGCGCTTTTCCGGTCGACTGCCCAAAACCGGTCACAACATTGAACACACCGTCAGGAATTCCTGCCTCGGTAAAGATCTGGGCCAGTGCCAGCGTGGTCAGCGGCGTGTATTCTGAAGGTTTGACCACCGTCGTACAACCCGAGGCCAGAACGGGAGCTAGGCTCTTGCACAGGATCATCAGTGGGTGGTTGAAGGGCGTGCAATTGCCGACAACGCCGACCGGGCGACTTAAGATATAGTTCAGATAGTTACCTTCGACTGGAATCACGACGTCGCGTCGTGCAAGCGCGAGCCCGGCATTGTAGCGAAAAAAGTCCGGCAAGCGCCGAAGCTGTGCCCGGGTCTCGTTGACGGGACGGCCATTGTTGATCGTCTCAAGCCGATAGAGGTCATCGAGTTGAGCTTCGAAGGCATCGGCGAGACGGTTGATCAGGCGCGCCCGCGCGCGTACATCTAGCGTCCCCCAGTCGGGACCCTCGAAGGCTGCACGCGCGCTCCTGATCGCTCGATCGACATCATCCTCACGCGCGTGCGCGATCCGTGCGATGACCTGTCCGGTCGCGGGATTGCGGACCTCGATGAGATCCGGCATCTCCGCCGCAACCTCACGCCCATCGATAAACAGGCCGTGCGTTTCGCCTTCCGCAAAGCGGGATAGGTTATTCGTGGCGGGCATGCATTCCTCCGAGGCTCATCCAATCGGGTTGACGCTGTGATAATATTTGATATGCCACTATGATATATTACTGATTTAACTTTTGAACTCAAGATCGTTGCGGTCCATTATTATTGACGCTTGGATAGGTGATGAGTGCCCTATTTGCGTATCGACTTGCCCATTACAGTAATATATCAGTATTCTGAAAATAGACCTTGCAGGCACCCGGAATGGACAGAGAGGAAAACGCCATGCCCATCGCAAAAATCGGACGATACGACATCCATTATGTCGAGGAAGGGCGAGGGACGCCGGTTTTGTTGATCCATGGACTTGCCGGCGATCTGAGTGCTTGGAGCGCGCAAATCGCGGCACTCCGCAGCCGCCACAGGGTGATCGCTTTCGACAACCGGGGCGCCGGCCGAAGCACTCAAATCGACGAGCCGATCAGTACCGCCGATCTTGCGCATGACACCATTGGATTGATGGTCACCCTCGGGATCGAGGATGCCCACATCGTCGGCCGCTCGATGGGGGGCGCCGTTGCGCAGATCATCGCTATCGAGCGCCCCGATCTCGTGCGCTCCTTGGTGTTATGCGCCTCATTCGCCAAGCTTGACCCCCTTGGCATCCGGGTACTGACCAACATGCGACAAGTGTTAGAGTGGCAGGGCGATTGGGGCGACCATGCGCGCCATTCGATCCAAAACTTTGTTAGCTTCGCTTTTTTCAATCGTGAACGGGATCAAATTCGGCGTATAGAGGCGTTGATCGGCGGAGAGACACGACTACCCGCCTGCTATATCCGGCAAAACATCGCCTGCCTAGAGCACGACACCCTTTCGCAACTCGGAGCCATCCGCTGTCCTACGCTCATAATGGCTGGCGCCAACGATCCAATCTGCTCGCCAACCTGCACCCAATGGATGGCCGACGGCATCGCGGGCTCACGCACTATCTTTTTCGATGGGTGTAGTCACTTCTTCCTGATGGAAGATCCGCAAAAATTTGCATCTGCCCTGGATAAATGGCTGGCAGATCAGGATCTCAAGCTCTAGCAGGTTGCTGAAAAGGTCATTTTCACCGTGAACGTAGTGGAATCCATGGTTGAACAGATTGGAATCGGAGCGTGAACGTTGTTCTCTTTTTCAGCAGCCTACTAGTAATATAAGTTGGGGAATCACCGCGGAAAACCCTAGCCAAATACGATCCAGCTTTTCGATTTCATAGCAGTTGATGACATGCCGTTCGGGGCGGCGTAAGCACTGACCAGCGCGCGGAACCTTCATGCGGAGTGCAAAGCACGGTGAGCTATAAAGTCTCTCCGATGGCTCAGATCAACCATGCGTAGATATAGAGTCACCAATTGCGTTGAGAAAAGTCTGAGGCATTTCCAGCGGTGGACAATGGCCGCACTCCGGAATGGCGATGGCTCGTGCGTTTGGCGAAGCTGCAGCTATAACTGAATTGAGGTGGGGTGGCGTCGCCTCGTCGAGAGCGCCATAGACGACCAAGATGGGAAGCCTCAGCGATGACAGCAGGGGCGCAAGATCGCAGGCAATCAGCACTTCGCAGGCTGCTATGAAAGCCGCCGGGTCGACGCCAAGCAGGACCTTGCGGCGTTCCTCGACCGCATGAGGATACTTGGCGATGTAGCCCGTGTGATAGACTCTGGCTGCGGCAATGTCGGCGATTGCACCCATACCAGCCATGCGGACTTTTTCCGCCATGACGCGGAATGCTTGTTTGTCCCCTTCCGGAAAAGTCGCCGCTACATCGACCAGGATCAGCCGAGCAAGACGATTCAAGTGGTTGAGTGCAAAAGCGAGGGCAAGCGTACCGCCAAACCCGTTGCCCATGAGCGTCGCGGCCTTGGTAATGCCAAAGCTGTCGAACGCTTCGCGGACACGATCGACATAAGCCTCAAGTTTTGCCGCGACTGGTTTGGAGCCGTGAAAGCCCGGAAGATTGACAAGTGTCACCCGATGCGCCGCCGCCAACTTCGATAACACCGAGTCAAAGGCCGTCCGATCGGTGAGCAACGAATGCAAAATGACTAGGTCGGGACCGGTTCCAACACGGACGGCGGTCAAAGTCCTGGTAGCCAGATGCTCAACTTCGGTCGTCATACGTTGCTCTTTTTCGGGCAATAAGATATCTATGTGGGGACCTTTTACCAAATCTGAAGAACCAATTTGTACTTAAGTCACCCATAATGCTTGGGATTCTGCACTAATCAAGGTGGGAATTTTCGTAATTGTCTGATCAATTATATGGGTATAAAGATATCAATAATGCCGCAACGTGTCGAAACCGGTCGTGAGGATATTTTCAAAAGGATCCGGGCAGAGATTCTGTCCTGCGCTATAGCGCCTGGTCAGACTCTCCATGAGAGTGACCTTGCGAGACGGTTCCAAATGAGCAAGTCGCCGATCCGCGACGCACTTATGCGGCTTGAGGCGGAACGGCTCGTGATTGTGATGCCTCGCAAGGGCTATCGAGTCGCGCCGGTGTCAATTTCAGACGCCATCGAGTTATTCGAGTTTCGCGCTCTTATGGAAGAGACCGCAGCGCGATTGACGACGTCATCGGCGAGCGACGCGGATCTCGCAGCCTTGGACAGATATCGCAGCCTCCAAGCTTGGAGCGACGGGAACAATTTCGTTGCATATAACCGTGCCTTTCACTTGGCTCTGGCACAGCTTTGCCCCAATCGACGAATCAGCAAGACCACCCAGGAGCTAATCGAGCAGTTTGATCGCTTGGTCTTGATCAGCGTTTCGGTCGCTGAAGGCCGCCGAACCGACGTTCTGATCGCCGAGCACAATGCGATATTGGATCGAATGCAAGCGCGCGATGCCCCCAAGGCCGGCCAACTCATCCGGCGGCATATCGAACGTGCACGCCGGCGTGTTATCGGATCGCTTTCTCAAATTGCCATCGTCGCCTGAACCGAGGTGATATGGATAAATGCGTTTCGGAAACCAATTCACCATTCCGACCCCGCCGAGCGAGGCTTGGGCCTTACCGCGCATCGCGCTGTGCTCACCAAGCGTCCTACTCGCCGGCTTATTGGCAGCCAACCGTTACAGAGGCGAGAAGCGTTGCAATTAATTTTACCACTCCGGCCTGATGGCACCGCTACTTGCTGTCAACAGCGCCCGCGATGCCGCGGATCGAAATCTCCCACCTCGAACCCCCGTTCGTCGCTCAATCCGACCGGCGCAAAGGGTGCGTGCAAAGGCGAAAGAATCCTGTCGCTGCTCTGCATCATTGCAGCGGTCGAGGGCGAATTAGCACCTTTGAATGCGCGTATTACGCAACCGCCAATCTCGCATTATCGAATTGATCCAAGAAAGAGCGGCTGACCGCGAAAGTGGGTAATCGAGCGCTTGACTTGAGATATCACAGCGCGCATTGTTCACTAAAAACAAAGGGAAAATAATGGAAAAGTACAGCGACACATGCCAAAATTGATATTTCATGGATATCGCTTCCCGCGAAACGCAGACTATCGAGACCGCGCTGCATTGCTGCCCAGACTGCCTGAAAGTGGAGAGTAAAATGAAAGTTACGCCCGTCAGTTCGGATAATCCCAAGCCGCTGGCCAACTATACCGAGGCCTTCCGGGTCGGCGATCTGATCTTTGCCGCGGGACAACTAGCGACTGATTTCAAAACCAACGTTCCAGCTGAGGCACGAATCGATCCCGCGTTCCCGTACTATGGCTCCGACATCAAGCTCCAAACGGACTACATACTTAAGAACCTGCGACGAACGTTCACCGCGGCGGGAAGTTCGCTCGACCACGTCTTCAAGGCGCAAGTTTTCTTGACCAACCTGCATGATTTTGCAGGCTTCGACGAAATCTGGAAGACCTACTTTAAGGTGCCGCCAGCGCGTTCAACCATTCAAACTACAGGACTCTTGGTCAAAGACGCACTGATCGAGATCGATCTCATCGGATACGTGCCGCGCCCCGGACTGGAGGTAAAGGTCATCAAATCGGGGCTCCCCACGCCGATCGCTCATTACACCGAAGCCTACCGCATCGGCGATCTGGTCTACGCATCCGGACAGTTGGCGACAGACTTCAAAACCGGCATTGCGGCCGCAGCCCGGCGGAATCCGGACTTCCCGTTCTACGGATCCGATATCAAACTACAGACGGACTACATCCTAAAAAATTTGGCTACCACATTCACTGCTGCCAGCAGCTCTCTCGATTATGTTGTCAAGGCCCATGTCTTCCTAACGAACCTTCGTGATTTTGCCGGCTTCGACGAGGTTTGGAAGCAACATTTCCGCACCGCGCCCGCGCGTTCGACAATTGGCACAGGGGGGCTCCTGATCAAGGACGCCTTAATCGAGATCGATCTGATCGGTTATGTGCCGCGACCCGGCCTGGATGTTAAAACGGTCAAGTCGGACATACCTGCGCCGCTCGCGCACTATACCGAAGCATTCGATGTCGGCGGATTGATCTATGCTGCGGGCCAACTCGCCACGGATTTCAAGACCGGTATTCCAGCCGTGGCTCGGCGTAATCCAGACTTCCCGTTCTACGGCTCCGACATCAAACTGCAGACCGAATACATCCTGAAAAATCTGACGAAGACATTCGCCGCTGCAGGCTGCTCGCTCGACGACGTTGTAAAGGCGCAGGTTTTCCTCACAGATATGCACAACTTCGCTGGTTTCGACGAGGTATGGAAGCAGCATTTTCGTGCTCCTCCCGCCCGCACCACAATTGGCACGACCGGGCTTTTGGTCAAAGACGCTCTGATCGAGATCGATCTGATCGGCGCAAGACGCACCTGAGCGGACGCGATGCGAAAGCCCGCTGTTGTCACCCACGAGTCAGGCAATGCAGGCCGGTTAGCTGCCGCATGGGTGCTTAAGACGGTAGGCATCTCAAAGCTCTATGGCGGTGTGGTCGCCAACGTCGATGTGTCGCTTGATTTGAAGGCCGGTGAAATCCACGCCGTGCTTGGCGAAAACGGCGCCGGCAAATCGACCATAATGAAAATCATCTACGCTATGGAACTCCCGGATGCGGGTCATATCGAACTCGACGGCCACGTCTTGGCGTTGCGGTCGCCGCGCGATGCGATCGATGCCGGTATCGGCATGGTGCACCAGCACTTCATGCTTGTACCGACTTTGACTGTATTGGAGAATCTCATCCTCGGCACACGGTTTGCCGGACGATTCATCGTGGGAAGACGCAAGGCTCGCGCTGAGGTTAGTGCGCTTTCGCGGCGCTATAGAATTGATGTCGAGCTGGACCGGTTGGTCGGACAACTTTCCATCGGCGAACAACAGCGCGTCGAAGTGTTGAAAGCGCTGCTGCGTGGCGCTCGGGCGCTCATTCTGGACGAACCAACCGCGGTTCTGACTCCGCAGGAGATCGCGGCACTGGGCACGACATTACGCGAACTCGCTTCCGAAGGTCACGGCATCTTCATCGTCACTCATAAGCTAGAAGAGGTTATGGACATCAGTGATCGGATCAGCGTCATGCGTCAGGGTCGCCATGTCGGAACCTGGCGTACGGCGGACACCACGATCGACGCGCTGGTGACACAAATGGTGGGTCGGACGCTGAAAGAGGCATTGCCCCGCGGCGTTTCTCATCCCGGCCGGCCAATCTTGGCGTTGCGAAACGTTAAAGCTACCGGCGATGATAATCGCCGCGGCCTTCAAGGCGTAAACCTGGAAATCGCAGCAGGTGAGATAGTTGGTTTGGCCGGTGTCGAAGGCAATGGCCAGCGCGAGTTGGCAGAAGTCATCACCGGCTTGCGTCACGTGGATTCGGGCGACGTGATTCTAGATGGAGCGGTGATCACTAATCGGCACACTGACCAAATTTTCCGGGCCGGCATCGCCCATATTCCCGAAGATCGGCATCGTGACGGAGCGGTTTTGGACTTCTCGGTCGCTGACAACGCCATCCTGGTCAATCACGCGTCCAAGCATTTGCAGCGAACCGGCATAATCGACCGCCGCCAGGTGAAGCAATTTGCAGATCAGCTCATCAGCGAATTCATGATTCGATGTAGCGGCTCGGACGCGCCGATGCGTAGTCTCTCCGGCGGCAACCAGCAGAAGCTAGTGCTGGGCCGCGAACTGGCGCGCGATCCCAAGCTCCTGATCGCGATGCAACCGACCCGCGGCCTCGATGTGAGTGCAATTGAATATGTCCATTCGCGGCTGATCGAGGGACGGTCTTTGGGAATGGCGATCCTTCTTGTTTCGAATGAGCTCGACGAAATCTTGGCCCTGAGCGATCGCATTGCCGTCCTACGCAACGGCCGGATTGTGAGCGTGCTCGAACGCGGGCAAGCATCAGCGGATACAGTCGGTGCACTCATGCTTGGTGCCTCTGGTAAAGCGGACAAAGCAGCATGACGGTATCGACAATTGAACCAATCATAGGCGAACGCTGGCATGCCGCGGTCTTGGCGAGCACGATGGTTGTGGTCGCGCTCGCCGTTACCGGCTTGCTGTTAGTAACGGTCGGGGTCAACCCGCTTACTGCTTACTGGGAGATTCTGCGAGACGCGTTCGGATCGGTAAACGCAATCGCGGAGGATCTAGTCTACGCCACGCCAATCATCTTAACCGCGCTTTCGGTGACGTTGTGCTTTCGCTGCGGGCTTTGGAACATTGGCGCCGACGGTCAGCTCTATCTCGGGGCCATCGCTGCGGTCTGGATCGGCTTCAACCGCATAAACTTGGCCGGGCCTCTCGTGCTGCCGGCGATGGCGGCCGGCGCCTTCTTGGCTGGCGCTGCATGGGCGGCCATTCCAGCTTTGCTACGCATTAGGCTCGGGGCCAGCGAAGTCATTGTGACCATTATGATGAACTTCCTTGCCGTCACCCTGTCCACTTACCTCATCGGTGGTCCTTGGGCGTCCGGCATAACCCCTGCTACCGCCCCGGTGGTGCCAGCCGGCTTTCTACCGACCCTAATTCCCGGGACACGATTGAGTGCAAATTTCCTGATCGCATTGGCCTCGGCCGGACTACTTTCTTACGTGTTGCGGCGCACCGTGTTCGGGTACCGCGTGCGCATGATCGGGCAGAACTTGAACGCCGCGCGCTATGCAGGCATTCGGGTCGGTCGTGTCATGTTCACGAGCTTCGCGTGTGCAGGCGGGCTGGCCGGGCTGGCTGGATTCGGGGAGGTCGCCGGTATCTTTCACAACCTGCCGAACGGGCTATCGCCCGGTTATGGCTATACTGGCATCGTCGTGGCACTGCTCGCACGGCTCAACCCACTCTGGTCGGTTGTCGTGGCCTTTTTGCTGGCCGCCCTCAATGTCGGCGCTGAAGGCATGCAACGCGCGCTTGGTGTCTCGGTCGCGTTGGTTTCGATCATGGAAGCGGCCTTAATCCTGCTCATTCTCGCTACGCGGCTGCTGGAGCGACGATGACGTTTAGCGACCTATTCGAGTTGGCTTTCTGGGTGCCGCTGCTCACGGCGAGCATCCGAATCGCCACACCGCTCATCCTTGCAAGCTTGGGCGAAGCGGTGGCAGAACGTGCTGGCCTACTCAATGTCGGCATCGAAGGGATGATGGCGCTAGGCGCCATTTCTGGATTTCTCGTCGCATTCTGGAGTGGCAGCTCCTCCATCGGATTCTCAGCGTCAATCCTGACAGGGGGGCTGGCCGGTCTTTTATTCGGTTTGCTGACAGTGGTGCGCGGCGCCGATCAGATTGTAACCGGCATTGTGCTCAACATCCTGGCGCTTGGGCTCGCCAGCTTCGCGTACCAGCGCGCGTTTGCTTCCGCTAAGGACGTACCTCAACTCTATCTCACTTCACCATTGCGGGTACCCTGGCTTAGTACGTTGCCAGTGATCGGCAAGCCCCTTTTTGCCCAAGCGCCTATAGTTTACTTAGCCTACTTGCTGGTACCTCTGTTCTGGCTCTTGCTTGAACGGTCGCGGTGGGGCTTGCATGTCAGAGCGGTGGGCGAAAACCCGGAAGCCGTCGACAGTGCCGGGATAGATGTTTGGCATGTCCGTCTGCAGGCAATTGCAATCGGCGGTGCCATGGCGGGGCTTGCTGGTGCGACCATTGCGGTCGCTCAGGTCGGCGCGTATGTCGACGGCATGATCGCCGGTCGCGGCTTCATCGTACTCGCGATCGTTGTGTTCGGCGGCTGGCGACCCGGGCGCGTGGCGCTTGCATCACTCTTGTTCGGGGCAGCTGACGCACTCCAGCTGCGCCTGCAAGTGAGTGGCATCGGTCTGCCGAACCAGTTGCTCATCGGACTCCCTTATCTGCTCACTATCGTCGTCGTCGCGCTGGTGGCCCGCCGCGCCGGCTATCCGGCTGCGATCAATCGGCCCTATCTACGTCGGCGCGGAGCCGCATCCCGCCACCAGGCGGTTCTCGACCCGAGCGGCCTATTCGCCGACCGGATGCAAGCTAACAGACCCGCGGCTCAGCAGGTGCTAGCGGGAAAACCCGAAGGAGACGAAGCATGATCGCGTTAAAGAGCCGAGGATCATTCCGATCCTTACTGATGCTTGCAGGTTGCGCCCTCTGCCTAGGAGGATCCGCGACCTATGCGAAGGATATCAAGGTCGCCTACATCCCATGTGGTCAAGTTAATGATGGCTCATGGTCAGAGGCGGGCTACGACGGTGTCAAGGACGCCAAAGAAGCGCTTGCCAAGAAGGATATTAACGTAACAGTCGACTACACCGAGAATCTCTCGCCGTCCAAGGCCGAGGTTGCCGCGCGCGACTACGCGACACACGGATACCAGACCGTTGTGTTGCATTGCGGTACCTTCGCGGATGCTGCCTACAACGCCGGAAAGGACTTTCCCAAAACCCATTTCCTAATTGTAGTGGCGCCGCGTTCCACTGGCAACGTATGGTCCTACATTCCGGCTATGCAGGACATTTCGTTCGTTACCGGCTACCTCGCCTCCAAGATGAGCAAAAGCGGCGCAGTCGGAGTCGTCGCCAGCTTCAATTTCTCGAACGTTACTTGGCAAGCTGAAGGATTCCGGCTCGGCGCTCGCTACGGCAATCCAAAGATCAAGACCTTCTCGACCTACATCAACAGCTTCGATGATGCGGGCAAGGCTAAAGAGGCAGCGCAAGCGGAGATCGACAGCGGCGCTGACGTAATCTATAGCGCGACCGATCAAGCGTCGCGCGGCATTTATGCCGCGGCTGGAGCAGCCGGTATTCTGGCCTTGGCCTCCTATTCCGACCAATGGAAGCTAGCGCCAAAAACCGTACTCGCGAGTGCGCTTGCAAACATTCCTCTACTGGTGAGCAATGTGGTGCAAGGCTCGGTCCAGGACGCTCTTGAGCCGGGTAAGGTCTATGCTGTTGGCATGGCTGGCGGCATCGGCGCCCTGGCCATGAACCCGGAGCTTGAGAAAACCATTCCGCCGGCTGTCATGACCCAGGTCAAGGCGCTAATGGACGACATCCGTATGGGCCGGGTGAAGGTGCCAGCCATCTCCGAACCAGGCAAATTCGCCGACGTCGATCTGGCGTCACTCAAGAAGTAAGAAACTCTTACCTCGTCAAGCCGACCGAAGCTTGACGGCGTACAAAGCTCGACCACAGGCGCTAGATTGCGGCTGTAATAGCTGCGATATGGCGCCCCCGCTTCTCCATAGCATAGGGGTAGTCGGCGACGCTGAGCGTCACTCACCACTGCGACATCATCGAAACCGGCAACGACAGTTGGCGCTTCAAAAACCGGGCCGAGGATCACACCAGCCGCGCTCGCGCAATCTCCGCAACCCCGACCAGCTCCGACGGCGCGAACGCTACCGCCCGGGCTCGTCGATCAAAGGGATCCCTTTTAGAGTCTTTTTCATTGAGCCTGAATCGATTTGGGATTCCCGAATCAGGTTGGTTCTGATTCAAGATGCTGGCTGGGGAGGAGGCCAGCATCGATGGCT
>JASHRY010000407.1 GCA_030037105.1 Xanthobacteraceae bacterium | reverse complement strand
GGGTGTCGACGACGCCCAGGTAGGAAAGAAGAGGCAACCATGACGATCAATCTGAAAATCCCCGACATCCGTGAGCTGAAACCCCGCATCACCGTGTTCGGAGTCGGCGGTGCCGGCGGCAATGCCGTCAACAACATGATCAGCGCCGGCCTGCAGGGCGTCGATTTCGTGGTCGCCAATACCGACGCGCAGGCGCTGACGATGTCGAAGGCCGAGCGCATCATTCAGATGGGCGCGCAGGTGACCGAAGGTCTCGGCGCGGGCTCGCAGCCCGACGTCGGCCGCGCCGCCGCTGAGGAAGTGATCGACGAAATCCGCGATCATCTCTCCGGCGCGCACATGGTGTTCGTCACCGCGGGCATGGGCGGCGGTACCGGCACGGGAGCCGCGCCGGTGATCGCCAAGGCGGCGCGCGAAGCCGGCATCCTCACTGTCGGCGTCGTCACCAAACCGTTCCATTTCGAAGGCCAGCGGCGCATGCGCGTTGCCGAAGGCGGCATCGCCGAATTGCAAAAATGCGTCGACACCCTGCTCATCATCCCCAACCAGAATCTGTTCCGCGTGGCAAATGAAAAGACGACGTTCGCCGACGCGTTCGCTATGGCCGACCAAGTGCTTTATTCCGGAGTCGCCTGCATCACCGACCTGATGGTCAAAGAGGGCCTGATCAACCTCGACTTCGCCGACGTCCGCGCGGTGATGCGCGAGATGGGCAAGGCCATGATGGGAACCGGGGAGGCCGAGGGCGAGAAGCGGGCGCTCACAGCCGCGGAGGCGGCGATCTCCAATCCGCTGATCGACGATGCGTCGATGAAAGGCGCCAGAGGGCTCCTCATCTCCATCACCGGCGGCCGCGACCTGACGCTCTACGAGGTCGACGAGGCGGCGACCCGCATCCGCGAAGAGGTCGACCAGGACGCCAATATCATCGTCGGCGCGACTTTTGACGAGGGTCTCGACGGCATCATCCGCGTGTCGGTCGTCGCGACCGGGATCGATCAAGCCTTCGCGCAACGACAGCACGTAACCGCGGCGGAGTCGCGAATCGCCGAGGTCGCGCAGCGGCTGCGCGCCGACAATCAGCGGACTGCCGAACGCATCGAGCGGATGGAGCCGCTCCGGCCCGCGGCGTCGGCGCCGGCCGCCGCCCCCGCTTCCGTCAACGACTCGATCGAATCGGCCAAAGCGGCGGTCGCCGCTGCCATCCTCCCGCAAAGCGCGGCCGACGAGGTCATGATCCGGCCACTCGCTCCCAAGCCCTCGCTGTTCATCGATCCGGCCGCGAGCGGACAGGAAGCGCATGAGCCGCGGTCTTTTATTCCACCGCAACCGGAACGGTCGCCGCCGCGCGCTCCGCGCATGCCGCGGATCGATGAGCTGCCGATCCCGGCGCAGAACGAGATTCGGGCCCGACGCGGAGAGTTTGCACCAGGTGAACTTCCCGAGAAAAGACGCATGTCGCTGCTACAGCGATTGGCCTCGGTGGGTCTTGGCCGTCACGAGCAGGAAGAAGAGAAAGCGCCTTCAAGCCCGCGCGGCGCGCTTTCCGGCGCTCCGCAATCGGCTAACGAACGGCTTGCGGGGCGTCCCGCGCGTCCGGAATCCCGCCCGGAACCGGTCTCCGAATATGCGAAGCGCCCTTCGCATCAGGGGTTGGATCAGCATGGCCGGCAAGCGCCTCTGCATAACCAAAGCGAGGAAGATCAGCTTGACATTCCGGCATTCCTGCGCCGGCAGGCGAATTGAGCCGCCCCTCGGCGTTCGGGTTCCAGCGCAATCCGATTCGAGGTGATCGGATTGCGCTATAAGTTACTGAATCTTCTTCTCTCTTGTGGATGCATACCCCTTTCGCCGCGGAGCTGCACAGCAGCACGGATGACCGGCCAGACCGTCATCGGCGCTGTGCCCGCGGCCGCCCTTTGCGGCGCCTTACCGACAAGAGTGCGGCCGGAAGATGGTAACATTCGGTAAGAAACCGTGAGTTGGCCCGACACGGCATCGCCGCTATTGTCGACGTATCGGAGGGGAGTGGTGTCAGGGGGAAGCATCATCGGGGCTCAGCTCTGGCAATCCAGAGGCGACAACCCCGCGACCGTGGGCACCCCTCTCTTCCTTCAGTTTGGGATGGGTCGGCTGAACGATCCGGCCATAATGTGTAGGACGAGGGCATGACGAGGGGCATGCTACCCGGCAGGCAAGCAACCCTGCGCGAGGACGTGGCCGTTGCCGGTATCGGCGTCCATTCGGGCTTACCCGTCACTCTGACACTCCATCCTGCCGAGGCGGATGCCGGCATCGTATTTTTGCGATGCGGGATCGACGGCGAGAGCGATCGCGAAATCGCAGCCAATTTTCGTTCGGTGACCGCAACCGAATTCGCCACGGTGCTCGGTGATGAGGACGGGCCGGCCATTTCCACCACCGAACACGTGCTGGCGGCGCTCTATGGCCTCGGCGTCGATAACGCCGTGGTCGAGATCGACGGCCCTGAGCTTCCGATCATGGACGGCAGCCCCGCGCCGTTCGTCGCCGCAATCGACCAGGCCGGGATTACAGTGCTGTCGGCGACGCGGCGTTACATCCAGGTGCTCAAGCCGGTGCAGGTCGGCAACAACGGCTGCTACGGCGAATTGCGACCGCATGCCCACGGGCTGCGCGTTGAAACCGAAATCGAATTCGATCATCCGCTGATCGGGCGTCAGACTTTCGCCATCGATGTCGCGCCTGACGCTTTTCGCCGCGAGCTCGCACGGGCGCGAACGTTTGGTTTCATGAGCGACGTAGCGAAGCTGTGGAGTGCGGGCTATGCGCTCGGCGCCTCCTTCGAGAATACCGTTGTGGTGGCGGAGAGCCGTGTCCTCAACGCCGAGGGATTGCGTTTTCGCGATGAATTCGTTCGCCATAAGGCGGTGGACGCCATTGGCGATCTTGCGCTCGCCGGTGCGCCGCTCATCGGCGCCTATCGTTCGGTGCGCGGCGGGCACAAGCTCAATTATGAGATCGTTACCGCATTGATGGCCGATCGGAGCGCGTGGACCTACGTCGAGATGCCGGAAAGCGTCCGTCGGGTGCGCGGCCACGCCGACCTCGGAGCCGGCTTTGCGACCCCGGTGTATGGGCCGGACTTCTCTTGATTCCTTTGACTTTTTCGCCTTAATCCCGGCCGATTGTCGGATTAATCGCTATTTGGCTGCCAAGCGCTCCCCACGACGTGCAGGCCTGCGGCGTGCAGTGGATCGACCGGCGGGACGGGTCTCATCACGCCCATGATGTTGCAGGTCACAGGATCGCAGCGTTCCGGCCGCTGGCGGCGGGCGCTGGCGGGCCTTTTTGCGCTGGCGTTCTTGGCCGCGCCGCTTTTGGGTTGCGGCATGTTCAAGAAGAACGAGGACTACGTCCCCGAGGATCCCGCCGACAAGCTCTACAACGAGGGCCTTTTCCTGCTCAACAACAAGCAGGAATTTGAGGATGCAGCGAAGAAATTCGACGAAGTCGACCGGGAGAATCCGTACTCGGATTGGGCGCGCAAGTCGCTGCTGATGTCGGCCTATTCCTATTATAAGGCGCAGAAATACGACGATTGCATCAACGCCGCCAAGCGTTACGTGACGTTGCATCCCGGCAGTCCTGATGCCGCTTATGCCCAATACCTGATCGGCGCCTCCTATTACGATCAGATTCTGGACGTGGACCACGACCAAGCACGGGCGAGCAAGGCGATCAACGCGCTCCAGGAGGTGGTGCGCAAATATCCGGATACGGAATACGCCTTGGCGGCAAAGAAGAAGATCGAGGCGGCGCGCGACCAGCTCGCGGGCAAGGAGATGGAGATCGGCCGCTTCTACATGAAGCGGCGCGACTTTACCGGCGCAATCAACCGCTTCAAGGTGGTGGTGACGCAGTACCAGACGACTCGCGAAGTCGAGGAGGCGCTGGAACGGTTGACCGAAGCTTATCTGTCGCTCGGCATTTTGGATGAGGCGCAGACCGCGGCCGCCGTGCTCGGTCACAATTTTCCGGACAGTCCCTGGTACAAAGATGCCTACCGGCTGGTGAAATCAGCAGGCGGCGAGCCCAACGAGAACAAGAATTCCTGGATGAGCCGCGCCTTCAAGGGCTTCGGCTGAGAGTGAGACGACGGAGGACCGAAGACGCACGACAGAGCGGGGAATCACTCTATTATCCGTCGTCCGTCGTTCGCCCTCCATCCTCCGATGCTGACCCGCCTTTCCATCCGCGACATCATTCTGATCGATCGCCTGGACATCGATTTCGGCTCCGGCCTTGCGGCACTTACCGGCGAAACCGGCGCCGGCAAATCGATCGTGCTCGACGCCTTCGCGCTCGCGCTCGGCGGGCGCGGAGAGGCGGCACTGGTGCGCGAGGGCGCCGCGCAGGGGCAGGTGACTGCCGTCTTCGACCTCACCGAAACGCATCCGGCGCGCCGCGTGCTCGCCGACAACGATCTCGGCGCGGAGGACGTGTTGATCGTCCGCCGGGTCCAATTCGCCGACGGACGCACGCGCGCCTTCGTCAACGATCAGCCGGTGAGCGTGCAGGTGTTGCGCGCGCTCGGCGCCGCCCTGGTCGAGATTCACGGCCAGCACGACGAGCGCGCCTTCGTCGATGCGGCGACCCACCGCGTCCTGCTCGACGCCTTTGGCGGCAACGACGGCGCCGCCGCCGATCTGCGGCGTTTGTGGGAGGAACGGCGCGCGCGCGAAGCTGCCGTCGCCGCGCATCGCGCCGAAATCGCGCGCGCCGAGCGCGAGGCGGAATGGCTGCGCCATGCAGTCGAGGAACTGCAACGTCTCGCGCCGGAGGCGGGCGAGGAGACCTCGCTTGCCGAACGGCGCACCGCTATGATGCAGGCGGAAAAGGTCGCGGAAGATTTGCGCGGCGCGCACCAGGCCGTCACCGGTCCGCAATCGCCGGTGCCGCCGCTCGCGACCGCGGTGCGGCGCCTCGACCGCCGCGCCGCGCAGGCGCCGGCATTGATCGAGCCGGCGGTCAAGGCGATCGACGCCGCGCTCGCCGCGCTCGATGAGGCGCGCGTGCACCTTGAGCTGGCGCTGCGCGTCGCCGAATACGATCCGCAGGAGCTCGAGCGGATCGAGCAACGGCTGTTCACCTTGCGGGCGGCGGCGCGCAAATACAATGTTCCGGTCGATGAACTTGCCGCGCTCGCCCGCCGCCACCAAGGCGACCTCGCGCTGATCGACGCCGGCGCCGAACGGCTCGCCGCGCTGGAACGGGACGCGCAGGCGGCGGCGGCGCGCTACCGCGAAGCCGCGCAAGCGCTCGCGGCCGCGCGCCGCAACACCGCCCTGATGCTCGACAAATCGGTCAATGCCGAACTCAGGGCGCTCAAGCTCGACCGCGCGCAGTTTTTGACGCAAATCGAGAGCGAGGACGAAGGGCCGGACG
>JASHRY010000406.1 GCA_030037105.1 Xanthobacteraceae bacterium | reverse complement strand
TCGATGCTGGCCTCCTCCCCAGCCAGCATCTTGAATCAGAACCAACCTGATTCGGGAATCCCAAATCGATTCAGGCTCAATGAAAAAGACTCTAATCATCGGCATCAGTCCCGTTTCCGCCCCAATCGGGCTTCTTAAGTGCCGGCGTGCTCGGCTATACCCTTGCGTCCGGAGCGGGACGGAGGCACCTTTTCGCGATTCACTGTTGTGGAGCAGCGACCTTTATGTCTTGCCATCTCTTCCGTTTGCTGCGGCACGGCGTGACCATTGCCGCGCTTACGGCGGCGACCGCGGTCCTGCCGGCGTGGCCGGCGGCTGCAAGAGGCCCGGCGAACATCGCCGACGTCGCCGAGCAGGTCATCGACGCGGTGGTCAACGTCTCCACTTCGCAGAAGGTCGAAACGCGCTTGAACGACCTTCCCGACCTGCCGCCGGGCTCGCCGATGGAGGACTTTTTCGACGAATTCTTCAAGAACCGTCGCGGCCGGGGCGACTCCGAACACGCGCTGCGCCGCATCAACTCGCTCGGTTCCGGCTTCATCATCGATCCGTCCGGCCTCGTCGTCACCAACAACCACGTCATCTCCGACGCCGACGAGATCAACGTGATCCTCAACGACGGCACCAAGCTCACCGCCGAAATCGTCGGCAAGGACAGCAAGAGCGACCTCGCTCTGCTACGGGTGCATCCCGACAAGCCGCTCAAGGCGGTGAAGTTCGGCGATTCCGACAAGCTCAGGCTGGGCGAATGGGTCATCGCCATCGGCAACCCGTTCAGCCTCGGCGGCACGGTGACCGCGGGCATCGTCTCGGCGCGCAACCGCGACATCAATTCGGGTCCCTACGACAATTACATCCAGACCGACGCCGCCATCAATCGCGGCAATTCCGGCGGGCCGCTGTTCAACCTCGACGGCGAAGTCGTCGGCGTCAACACCGCGATCATTTCGCCCTCGGGCGGCTCGATCGGCATCGGCTTTGCCGTCCCCTCGAACAGCGCGGTCCCCATCATCAATCAGTTGCGTCAATACGGCGAGGCGAGGCGCGGCTGGCTCGGCGTGCGCATCCAGGAGGTCAGCGACGACATCGCCGAAAGCCTCGACGTCAAGCCGGCGCGCGGCGCGCTCGTCGCCGGTGTCGACGACAAGGGGCCGGCGAAGGCCGCCGGCATCGAGCCCGGCGACGTGGTGGTGACGTTCGACGGTCATGACGTGAAGGACATGCGCGACCTGCCGCGCATCGTCGCCGATACGCCGGTCGGCAAGGAGGTGGACGTCGTCGTCATCCGCAAGGGCCGGGAAGAGACCCATAAGGTCAAGATCGGCCGGCTCGAGGACAACGACAAGCTCGCCGCCAAGAAGGACACGGCGCCGGCGGAAAAATCCGTCGTGCAAAAGACGCTCGGGCTCGAGCTTTCCAGCCTGTCCGACGATCTGAGGAAGAAATTCAAGATCCGAAACAACGTCAAAGGCGTCGTCGTCACCGGCGTCGACGCGGACGTGGCTTCGGCTCCGCCGGACAAGCGCCTCGCGCCCGGCGACGTCATCGTCGAGGTGCAATACGAGAGCGTCGGCAACCCGACCGAGTTGCAGACGCGGATCGACGCGCTCAAGGCGCAGGGCAAGAAGATGGCGGTATTGCTCGTCGCCAACGGCGACGGCGACACGCGCTTCGTGGCGTTGAGCTTGCAATAGCGCCTGGGAAAGGGCCTAACCTCCAGCACGCTCTTCGCTATTGCGGCTCCCGCCGTTCGCGGTCCGCCAATCCCTCTTTTTTCGTCAACCTTTCGCGCTTATATTTCATGGTGCCGGCGCAAGCCGGCTATGGCGATAAATGGCCGTCGTAATAAACCTTTCGGACCCGGGGGCAGTACCCGGCGACTCCACCATTTCCAGGAATCAGGAGTCAGGTGTCAGGAAACAAGGAACGCCAAACAGACTTCCTTCCCGATGCCTGATTGCCGAGTCCTGATTCCTGTTCACGGGGTCGAAATAGGATCGACGAGGGCGTAAAGGGCGCGCTTTTGCTCGGCATGGTTCCGCCGTTACCGGGCCAAATTCATAGTTGCCAACGACAACTATGCTCCGGTTGCTCTGGCCGCGTAATGCGGCTTGAAAGACCGATCTGAAGCCCTGGCGTCTTAGCAGCGTCAGGCGGGGTTCGGAGGCACCTGGCAACAGAAGCCTCCACTTCCAGAGGACAGAAGATGACAGAGGACAGAATCAGTCTGGACCTCTATGATTCACGACCTTATCTGTCCTCTGTCGTCCGTCATCCATCCTGCGGCCATGCCCACCGACCACATTCGCTACGACATTCTCGCGCAAGCGGCCTTGCGCGGAGTGGTGCGCACCGTCCTTGTTGACGTGGCCGAAAAGGGCCTGCCGGGCGAGCATCACTTCAAGATCACGTTCAACACCGCGGCGTCCGGCGTGCGACTGTCGGAGCGCCTGCGCGCGCAATATCCCCGGGAGATGACCATCGTCCTGCAGCATCAGTTCTGGGATCTTGCGGTGACCGAACAGGGTTTCGAAGTCGGCCTGTCCTTTGGCGGCATTCCCGAGCGCGTGGCAATACCTTTCGAATCGATCACGGCCTTCTACGACCCCGCGGTGCAATTCGGCTTTCAATTCGAGACCGTCGAAGCGGCAGGGGCGGCCGCGGCAGACGATGCGAACGCTTCGGCGCAGACGGCCAAACCATCGACCGATCAGGTGGCCCGGCCGCCCGTCGCCGAGACCAAGCCGGAATCGTTGCCGGCTCCTTCCCCCGCAGCAGCTCCGGCGCCGGCCGCGCCGAAGTCCGATCGCGGTCCGGGCGGCGAAGTCGTGCGGCTCGATCGATTCCGCAAGAAAACCTGAAGAGTTACGGCCACGGCCATACTATAAGTTGCGCGCTCGGCAGAGCGACCGGGATTTTCGATAACGATATCGTGTCCCGCTATCCAGCGTCACCGTGTCGGCGCAATTCTTCCGGACGAAGAGGCCGGGAAGGGCGAAGCCGCATCTTGGTTGTCGCCGAGCCGTGCATGGGCGACCTCGTCAATCTTCGCACCGCGCGTAAGCGGGCCAAGCGGCGCCAAGCCAAGCGAGCGGCCGCGTCGAACCGGCTGGCGCACGGCCGCACCAAGGCGGAGCGAATCCTGGAGCTGTCG
>JASHRY010000405.1 GCA_030037105.1 Xanthobacteraceae bacterium | reverse complement strand
GACCCATCACGAAGGTCGAGGCGATGCCGGCCCAGAACAAACCCTGCGCCAGCGCGAACACCAGCACTATGATGGCGCCGGAGCAAGGTCGCAAGCCGACCGCGACGACCGCCGACAGGCCGCGTCGCCAACCGCCGGGCCCCGCCAATTCGTGCGGCTCGGGACCGTGGGCGTGCCCCCACGGCAATACCTCCATTTCCTCGTCGTGATGGTGATCGCCGTGATGAACGTGCTCGTGCGCGCCGTCGGAATCGCGGTCGTGAGACGGCACGAGACTTTGCGCGCGACCATGTTCGTCATGATGAGGGGAGTTGGCGTCATGCGCGTGACCGCAGGATGCATGACCGGGCGGTTCGCTCCCGGCGCCGCCTGCGGTCTCAGCCCGCAACTCGCTGAGCGCGCCGAGGAAGCCATGGCCCTTGACCCATAAAAGCCGCGCGCCGAGCAGCACGATCAGGCTGTAACTGACGATTTCGATGATGCGCACCGTGTCGCCCATCAGCTTGGCGGTGGCGCCGAGCAGCACGGCGGCGACGCCGACGATGGATATGGCGGTGAGCGACTGCATCATCGCCGCGGCGAACGACAGGGTAATGCCGCGACGCCACGTTTCCTCGTTGGCGACAAGATAGGACGAGATCACCGCCTTGCCATGACCGGGCCCGGCGGCGTGAAAAATGCCGTAGACGAACGAAATCCCCATCAGCTCCCACAACGCGGAACCGTTGTTCCTGGCGAGGCGGATCATGCCGGCCAGCGTGCGGTAGAATATCGCCTGCTTGGCGAGCACCCAGCCGGCGATGCCGCCGATCGCGACCGGACGCGGACCACCGCCAAATGGGCCGTGTTGCGCAGACGCGCCATGGACGCCGAGCGCGACGACTACGGCGACAATTGTTACAGCAAGAACGGCCAGCCGGATGCGCCGCGAGGGAAAATTCCTCATGGGCATTTCACCGAAATGCGGTTGGCGAAGCTCATGCCGATGCCGACGTTCGATTCAGACGACATGAAGGTTTGGAAGCTTTCGTCAAAGGGCTTCTGTGTGGTGAACGTGCATTGCGCCGGAGCGCCGACAAGCCGGACCGGGTTGCTTTCGGCAAAGCCGAAGTCGATGAAAAACTCCGGATCGTAGATTTCGATTAGAAGCTTTTTTGCCGTCACCGCCTTTTTGAACGGCAGCGTGAAGTGCAGCGTGAGCGCCGTTGCCTTGGGATCGTAGGTGAGCCAGTAGTCTACTGGATCGCTGAACGCATCCCTTTGCCGCTTGCCGTCGATCCAGGCGTAGGTGAAGTAGGCATATTCCTTGAGCGATTCCACATTGACCTGGGCGAGCGGCTGCAGCTCTTCGCGCGTGAACTGACCCTTGGTTTTGGCGGGGATTCCGGTGGTGGCGAAGGCCGAGAACATGTCGTCGAAGGTCCAGTCGTGGCGGACGCCGGTCACCGAACCGTCCGGCGCATAAATGAGATCGGTCTTCATCGTCACCCAGACATGCGGATGCGCTTGTGCGGTTGCCATTGACAGGTACGCACAGGCGAAGACGACCAAACCGAGCAGGCGCTGGATCAAATACAATGGTCGAACGGCTGCACCGCTTACCGGAACGAGCGGTGCGCCACGCCAAAGACGCGCAGGATTCATCGGTGCTCTCCGATTTCAAATCAGACGGATTGCCGGACCCTGAATGTGACGGTTATAGCGATCTGCCGCGGGGCATCCGCGGCAGTACGGAGCCCGGCTCAGATCATAATGGTGCTAAGCGGCCGGTGGCGCTCGGGCTTGAAATGAAAGTGCGGTTTTTAGCGATACACCGCGCGCCGACGTTTCCATCGGCCAGACGCGGTGGATCGGTTCCGGCATTGCCAGTATAGGCGGCAATGACGGAATCGCCGTTGCGACCAGCGCCATGCTGGCGCAGATCGGGCAGTAATCATCCGGCGCGGACCGATGAGTCTGCTTGACCGGATGCGCCGGCGACCGCATTGCAATGGATGTGGCTCGGGCGTGGCGGGATGCGCCGAGCGGCGGCAGACCAAGATCGTCGCGATGCATATGGCCGAATGAAACGGCCATCTGAAACGCCAGCGCCAACAGCGCCAGTCGCGCGCCTGATCGAATTCTCGATCGAAACCAATTCATCGACTCGCGCCGCCGTGCCCGCGCTCGCCCCGCATTGCCCGAATTCCCAGACGACGAAAGCTGTAGAAAGGAAATCGCCAACAAGCTGCCACCCTATCTGACCGAATTGCGTCCCTTTTTCGACCGTCAATTCGTCCGCAGTTGCTCGCCGCTGGGGACTGGCTGTTGCCCGCGGCCTCGTTCCGCTGTGCGTGACCTCGCTCAACCGGACACAGGCAACTCAGTCTTCCCCCCTTAACGCGGCGTCGACTCGACCATGGTCAACTTGCCATGTTATGTTATAATGTTTCATTATTCGAGTTTCGGTTTTGCCGGCGAGATCGGGAGTTGCGGCATCCCGGGCCGGATGCGGAGGTGCCGTCAATGAAGGCAAGTATCGGCAAGACAGGTATCGGCGCGGCCATGGCGTTGTTGGCCGCCATTGCCGCCGTTGCCGGCGGACGTGCTGCCGACGGCAAGATCGCGCTGGTTGCGGCTGAGAACTTCTACGGGGATGTGGCCCGCCAGATCGGCGGGGAGCGGGTTTCGATCGCCAGCATCATGAGCAATCCCGACCAGGATCCGCACCTGTTCGAAGTTGCCCCCGCTGTCATTCGCGAGATCGCCGCGGCGCGAATCGTCATCTACAACGGCGCCGACTACGATCCCTGGATGGCAAAGCTCCTCAAGGCGACGCCCAAGCCGGAGCGTGTCGCGATCGTGGCCGCCGATCTTTTGGGCAGGAAGGTCGGGGACAATCCGCATCTTTGGTACGATCCGGCGACCATGCCGGCGGTCGCGCGCCGGCTCGCCGCCGCGCTCGCCGCGGCCGATCCCGCCCACAAGGACGACTATGCGGCGCGGCTGAAAACCTTCCTCGCCTCGCTCGAGCCATTGAAGCAAAAAATCGCCGCCATTGCCGGCAAGTACGCCGGCGTTGCGGTCACCGCCAGCGAGCCGGTATTCGGCGAGATGGCGGCGGCGTTGAAACTGAAGATGCGCAACGAGCGCTTCCAGCTCGCCATCATGAATGATACCGAACCGAGTGCCCGCGACGTCGCCGCATTCGAGCGCGACCTGAAAATGCGCAAGGTGCGGGTCATGTTCTACAACAAGCAGGCGTCGAACAAGATGGTGCAGCATCTCGTCGAGCTTGCGCATGCGTCCAATGTTCCTGTCGTCGGCGTGACCGAAACCGCGCCGTCCGGGCAATCGTATCAAGAATGGATGTCGAGCCAGCTCGATAAGACCGAGCGCGCGCTCGCCGAGCCGTCGTCATGAACGTCATCGAGCTCGATCGCGTCACCGTGGATGTCGGCGGCCGCAGCGTGTTGGCGGATGCCAGCTTCGCGATCAAACGCGGCGAGTTCATCGGCGTGCTCGGACCGAACGGCGCCGGCAAGACCACGCTGATGCGCACCATCCTCGGCCTGCTCGCGCCGCGCGCCGGACGTCTGCGCGTCTTCGGCCGCGCGCCGCAGCGCGGCGATCCGCAAATCGGCTACCTCCCGCAGGTGCGCACGCTGCTGCCGGACTTGCGCGTGCGCGGGTTCGACTTCATCGCCAGTTCCGTGCGCGGCGAGCGCTGGGGCGTGCCGTCGCTGACGCTTGCCGACCGCACCATGATCGAGAAGACGCTGGCGACCGTGGGCGCGCGCGACCTTGCCGCACATCCGCTGGCCGACATGTCGGGTGGTGAGCGCCAACGTCTGCTGCTGGCGCAGGCGCTGATCGGTGAGCCGCGGCTATTGCTCCTCGACGAGCCGCTGATCA
>JASHRY010000404.1 GCA_030037105.1 Xanthobacteraceae bacterium | reverse complement strand
GCCCTTGGGCGGGGAATCGAATCCACTCACCGCCGCATATCCGCTTTTGCACTAGACATGATCAGCGATAAAGGTGAATCCCCGGTCGGAACCAATCTCGCAGATTTCCCTGCCTCTGCCCAGTGCGATGATCGGCGACATCGATGCAATGAATTGCAGGCGAGTGCGGAGCAAATATGGCGAAATGGTGATCGGCTTCACTATTCCTGCAACTGGCGGAACACGAGCGAAGCGTTGGTGCCGCCGAATCCGAACGAGTTCGAGAGCACGACGTTGATGGAGCGTTGGCGTTGCCGGTGCGGCACGAGGTCTATCGCCGTAGCAACCGAGGGATTGTCGAGATTGATCGTCGGCGGCGCCACCTGATCGCGGATCGCGAGCAGGCAGAAGATCGCCTCGACCGCGCCGGCTGCGCCGAGCAGATGACCGATCGAAGACTTCGTCGACGACATGCTGATGCGGCCGGCGGCATTGCCGACCAGCCGCTCCACGGCCTTGAGCTCGATCTCGTCCGCGAATGTCGAGGTGCCGTGGGCGTTGATGTAGTCGATCTCGCCGGGCGAAATACCGGCGCGCCGGATCGCGGCCTTCATGCAACGCAAAGCGCCGTCGCCGTCCTCGGCCGGAGCCGTGATATGGAAGGCGTCGCCGGAAAGCCCATAGCCGATGAGTTCGCCGTAGATGCGGGCGCCGCGCCGTTGCGCATGGTCATATTCCTCGAGGACCAGGGCGCCCGCGCCCTCGCTCATGACGAAGCCGTCGCGATCGCGGTCGTAGGGCCGCGAGGCGCGTTCGGGAGTCGCGTTGAAGCCGGTCGAAAGCGCCCGACACGCGGCAAAACCGGCGAGCGAGATGCGGTTCACCGGCGATTCCGTGCCGCCGGCCACCATCACGTCGGCATCGCCGAGCGCAATCAATCGGCCAGCGTCGCCGATGGCGTGCGCGCCGGTCGAGCAGGCGGTCACGACGGCATGATTGGGTCCCTTCAAGGAGTGCGCGATCGACACGTAGCCCGAGGCGAGATTGATGATGCGGCCGGGAATGAAGAACGGCGACACCCGGCGCGGGCCGCGGTCGCGCAGGACCAACGCGGTTTCCGCGATTCCCTCGATGCCGCCGATGCCGGAGCCGATCATCACCCCCGTGGTGATCTGCTCCTCATAGCTGCGCGGCAGCCAGTTGGCATCCTCCAGCGCCTGCTTCGCCGCGCACATGGCGAAGAGGATGAAGTCGTCGACTTTGCGCCGTTCCTTTGGCTCCATCCATTGGTCGGGATCGAAGGTGCCCTGCGAGCCGTCGCCAAAGGGGACCTGGCCCGCAATCTGGCACGGAAGATCCGCGACTTCGAATCTCTCGACGCGCGCGATCCCGCTCTTCCCCGCAAGCAGCCGCTGCCACGTGTGCTCGACCCCGCAGGCGAGCGGCGTCACCATGCCAAGGCCGGTGACGACGACGCGTCTCATCGACGGCACTCCCGGCGAACGCTTTGGCCGAGGCTATCCCCAGAACGCCCGCCCATGCACCTCCCGCCCGCCGGTAATGACATGCGGAAGTCACGCCTGCGCGCGCAATCGCCGCGCAACCGGGCAGTGCCTGCTGTCAGCTCTTTGCGTTCTTCTCGAGGAACTTGATGGCGTCGCCCACGGTCAAAATGGTTTCGGCGGCGTCGTCGGGAATCTCGCAACCGAACTCCTCCTCGAAAGCCATGACCAATTCGACCGTGTCGAGGCTGTCAGCGCCGAGATCGTCGATGAAGCTGGCGTTTTCCGTCACCTTGTCGGGCTCGACGCCGAGATGCTCCACGACGATCTTTTTCACCCGCTCGCCAACATCACTCATCGTTCCAACCTCATCTTTCAACGCGACTCTAGCAATCACGTCTCGGCCCCGTCGTGGGCGACGGCCGCGGGTCGACACCGATGAGAGACGGAAGTTCGCGCCCCGCTCTCCGGCATTTCCGGTCCCCCAGCCCCTTTGCGGTTCGGTTACCACACTTCTCCAGCGTTGACCAGCATAGCCCCATGGCGTCGCGGCAAGCCGTATCGCCTTCAAATCATGGCCATTCCGCCATTCACATGCAACGTCTGCCCGGTCATATAGGCGGCTTCGTTCGACGCGAGAAAGGCGACCGCGGCCGCCACCTCCTCAGCCGTGCCGGCGCGGTTTGCCGGAATCTTGGCGAGGAAGACGTCGCGCTGTTTGTCGGTGAGCTTCTCCGTCATCGGCGTCACGATAAAGCCGGGCGAGACGCAATTGGCGGTGATGCCGCGCTTGGCATATTCCTGGGCGATGGCCTTGATCATGCCGGTGATCCCGGCTTTGGCGGCGACATAATTGGCCTGTCCGGGATTGCCGGTCGTCCCCACCACGGAGGTGATCGCGATCAAGCGTCCGGACCGGCGGCGCATCATGCCGCGCAGTGCGGCGCGCGCCAGACGGAACGTGGCGGTGAGATTGATCGCGATCACCTGCTCCCAGTCCTCGTCGCGCAACTGCACGAGCAGATTGTCTCTGGTCACGCCGGCGTTGGCGACGAGCACGTCGAGTTGACTCATCGCCTCTTCGGCGCGCGGAACCAGAGCTTCGGTCGCGGCGACGTCGGCGAGATCGCAGGGCAGGACATGAACGCGATCGCCGAGCGCGGCGGCAAGCTGGTCGAGGATTTCGCGCCGGGTTCCGGAAATGGCTACTGTTGCGCCTTGCGCGTGGAGAACACGGGCGATGGCGCCGCCGATCGTCCCGGTGGCGCCCGTGATCAGCGCCGTCTTTCCGGTAAGTTCGAACATGACCATGCCCTCCCGAACGCGCCAAGCGCTGCCTTAGGCGGCCTTGAAGCGGGTGATGTCCTCGGGCGTACCGATCGAAGAGGCATTGGCCGTGTCGGCGATACGCTTGATCAAGCCGGCCAGCACCTTGCCGGCTCCGACTTCGTAGAACATGGCCACACCCGCCCGCACCATGAACAGAACCGACTCGCGCCATCGCACCGTGCCGGTCACCTGCTCGACCAGGCAACGCACGATGGCCGCGGGGTCGCTGACGGGTTGCGCCTGCACGTTGGTCACGAGCGGGACACGGGGCGGCCTGACGGTCACTTGGGAAAGCGCTTCGACCATGGCATCCGCCGCCGGCTGCATTAGGGAGCAATGGAACGGAGCGGAGACCGGCAACATCATCGCCCGTTTCACGCCATGCGCCTTGGCGATTTCGACCGCGCGTTCGACGGCCGATTTCTCGCCCGACAAGACGACCTGCCCGCCGCCATTGTCGTTCGCGGCGGCGCAGACGCCCGTGCCGGCGGCCTCGGCCGCGATCGCTTCGGCTTCACTGAATTTGACCCCGAACAGCGCCGCCATGGCGCCGACGCCGACCGGCACGGCCTTCTGCATGGCGCGTCCGCGCACGCGCAGGAGCCGCGCCGCATCCGCGATCGTGAGCGCTTGCG
>JASHRY010000403.1 GCA_030037105.1 Xanthobacteraceae bacterium | reverse complement strand
GAGAACGGTCAGCAGATAATCATTGACGAACCAGGGTGCGGCCACAAAGGCCGCCAGCAGCAGGGCGAGAAGAATGGTGGCCCGGCGCGCCGCGCCGGCGCTGATGAGCCGCGCGATCACGACAGCCGCCTGCCGAGGAGGCCCTGCGGCCGGAACAGCAGCACCAGCACGAGAATAGCGAACGCGAACATGCTCTTGGCGGAAGGCGTGAACAGGAGACCGGCCAGCGCCTCGGTGACGCCGATCAGCACCCCGCCGACGAGCGCTCCCGGCATCGAACCGAGCCCGCCGGTGATGACGATGACGAAGGCAAGGAGCGTATAGCTCGGCCCGAGCATCGGCGTCACGTCGATGACGAGCACCAGGATCGCGCCGGCCGCGCCCACGCAGGCGGCGCCGAGCCCAAAGGTGAGCGCGTAAAGGCGCTGGACGTCGAGCCCGACCACCAGCGCGCCGGTGTAGTTGTCGGCGCAGGCGCGAATCGCCTTGCCGACGAGGGTCAGACGGAAGAATGCGAACAGCGCAACGGTAAACAAGATCGCAGCGGCGCCGGCATAGACCTTGGCGGCGTCGATGATGATCGGCCCGAGCTGGAAGCTATCGAGCGCGTAGGAGGTCTGCACCGAGCGTGCGTCCGGACCGAAGATGATCAGCTGCGTGTTGGCGATGACGATCGCGAGCGCCACCAGCAGCAAGAACTGCGTGTGTTCGGGCCGCCGGACGAACGGATTGATCAGCGCGGCCTGCAGCCCATAGCCGAAGACGAACATCACGGCCGCAATCGGGATGAGCATGATCAACGGATCGAGGTGCAAGGCGGAGAATGCCAGGACCGCGATGAACATTGCGATGGTCATCATCTCGCCATGGGCGAAATTGACGACACGCACCACGCCGAAAATGACCGATAGCCCGAGCGCCATCAGGCCGTAAACGAGGCCGGTGAGCACTCCGCCGATGACGACGTTGAGATAGACATCGAGCGGCACCGAAACGCCTCAGCCGCGGCTGAGATATGACCGCATCGGCCATTCCGCCTTTGCGTTGGCGGCATCTTTGGGCGCCAGCGTGAGGAGCTTGCCGCCGCGGTTCTGAATGGCGCCGTCCTTCACCTTGTCGTTCTGACCCTTGGCATTGAACCGAATGCCCGGCCCGATGCTGACATTGTCGGTGATGTTGGTGGTGCGGATGGCGGCGGCGAGCGCCTTGGGATCGGTCGAGCCGGCGCGCTTATAGGCGTCGGCGGCGACCAGCAGCGCCTCGAACGTGAAGATGTGATTGGTGTTGAGGTTGATGCCCGGTGCGGCCTCGGCCAAGGCCGTTTCGAGCACTTGGGTCAGCTTCTTGTGCGGGTCGTACCAGGGAACGAAACTGATCGGTCCGTCGGCGAGCCCGCCCAGCGTCTTGAGATATTGGTCTTCATACCAACCCGGTCCCATGCTCATGATCGCCTGCGGCGTCCAGCGCTGCTTCACGAGTTCCCGGGTCAGCAGGATCGCGTCGTTGAGGCGGCTGACGACGAGCAGGGCATCGGGGTTGGCCGCCTTGGCCTTCGCCACCTCGACGGACAGGTCGCGCGCCGCCGGGTCATACGCGATCTCCTCGGCGATCGTGTACGGCATGTTGAATTTCGGCATTATCGCGCCAATGCCCTTCGCCATAGCGGTGCCGAAGGTATCGTTGACGTGCATGAAAACGACCGACTTCGGAGCCGCGCCGGTGACAGCGAAAATGTCCTTTTGGTTGGCGAAGGCGTCGCCGAGGATCATCGGCGCGGTCGGGAAATTCCGGAACACGAACTTGTAGCCTTGCTCGGTGATAGCGGGCGACGCGGCGATATTGATGACGAGCGGAATGCCCTTCTGCTCGGCGACCTGGGCGATCGCGGTGGTCTGGCCCGAATCGAAGGCACCGACCAGGAGCTGGGCGCCGTCGCTGACCAGCTTTTCCGCCCGGGTGCGCGCCGTATCGACATTCGATTCGGTGTCGGCGTTCATTAACGTGATATCGGGCAGGCCCAGTGACTTCAGGATCGCGGGCGCGAGGTCGGCGCCGCGCTGGCAATCCTGGCCGATGCCGGCCTGCAGGCCCGACCGCGGCAAGAGGACGCCGACCTTGAGCGCGCCGCCCGCGGCGCGCAGGATTGCGGGCGCGGCCAAGGTGGCGGCGGTTGCGGCTGCGCCGGCGAGCACGCGGCGGCGATTGGCCTGCATGGAAATGCGAGTCATGGCGGATCCTCCCGTAAATTCATGAAATTCCTACGCTGCGGGCCAGCATGCGGCAACACCGTTCAGATGCGAAGAAGCTCGGCAATCGCCGCGGCAATACAGAGGAGCTCGCGGTCATGACCGTTGCGCGCGACGATCATGAGCCCGACCGGCAGCGACGCCGTGAGCGGCAGCGAAATGGCGCAGAGGTCGAAGAAATTGACGAATGAGGTATTGCGCAGCAGCATAGCATTGCGCGCGGCGAAGCTTTTCGCGTCCGTCACCTCCGCCATGGTCGGTGCGACAATCGGCGTCGTCGGCATGATGAGCGCATCGAGCGCGGCAAGCCGCCGATCGATCGCCCGCACGAGCCGCGCCCGCGCCCGCAGCATGTCGATGTAATCCGCCGCCGAAACCGCGCAGCCGCGCTCGATGCGCACGCGCACGTTCGGGTCGATCT
>JASHRY010000402.1 GCA_030037105.1 Xanthobacteraceae bacterium | reverse complement strand
CAAGGGCATTTCTACGTCGATCATGCGACCAAGGAGCTGGTGCAATCGACCACCGCCTACGAGCATCCACAGCCGCACGCCTGCTTCATCCAGTCGATCGCCGACGATCTCGTCAACGAGGGCGGGATCATGGACCTGTGGGTGCGCGAGGCGCGGCTGTTCAAGTACGGTTCCGGCACCGGCTCGAACTTCTCCAGGCTGCGCGGCGAAGGTGAAAGATTATCCGGCGGCGGCAAGTCGTCGGGCTTGATGAGCTTCCTCAAGATCGGAGATCGCGCGGCCGGCGCCATCAAATCGGGCGGCACCACGCGCCGGGCGGCGAAGATGGTGATCCTCGACGTCGACCATCCCGACATCGAGCAGTTCATCGACTGGAAGGTGATCGAGGAGCAGAAGGTCGCCAATCTCGTCACCGGCTCCAAGATCAATCAGAAGCATCTGCGCTCGATCCTCAAAGCCTGCATCAATTGCGAGGGCTCGGGCGACGATTGCTTCGATCCGGACAAGAATCCGGTCCTGCGCCGCGAGATCAAGGCGGCGCGCAAGGACCACGTGCCCGACAGTTACATCCGCCGCGTGATCCAGTTCGCCAAGCAGGGCTACACCGATATCTTCTTCCCGACCTACGACAGCGATTGGGATTCGGAAGCCTATCTCACCGTCTCCGGCCAGAATTCCAACAATTCGGTGCGCGTGACCGATGAATTCCTCAAGGCGGTCGAGGCCGACCGCGACTGGGACCTCGTCTGGCGCACCAAGCCGGGCGAAATCGCCAGGACCGTGAAGGCGCGCGACCTGTGGGAGAAGATCGGCTATGCCGCCTGGGCGAGCGCCGATCCCGGCCTGCAATATCACACGACGATCAACGACTGGCACACCTGCCCGGCCTCGGGTCCGATCATCGCCTCGAACCCGTGCTCGGAATACATGTTCCTCGACGACACGGCGTGCAACCTCGCCTCGCTGAACCTGCTGGCGTTTAGGAAAGAGTCCGGAGCGAGCAACACGCTGCTCTCTCCCCCCTTGTGGGGGAGAGATGGAGAGGGGGGTCATGGCATACGCGGCGCCGAAGATACACCCCCCTCCCTACCCTCCCCCACAAGGGGGGAGGGATCCAGCCGAGTCAGCGGCTCGATCGGTGGTCTAGGCTTCGATATCGACGGCTTCGAGCACGCGGTGCGGCTGTGGACCGTCGTGCTCGAAATCTCGGTGCTGATGGCGCAGTTTCCCTCGCGCGAGATCGCGCGGCGCTCCTACGAGTTCCGCACGCTGGGCTTGGGCTACGCCAATCTCGGCGGCCTGTTGATGTCGTCCGCCATTCCCTACGATTCGGACGCCGGCCGCGCCATCTGCGGCGCGCTCGCGGCGATCATGACCGGCGTGAGTTACGCCACATCGGCGGAGATGGCCGCCGAGCTTGGCGCCTTCCCGCGCTTTGCCGAGAACCGCGAGGCGATGCTGCGCGTCATGCGCAATCATCGCCGCGCCGCCCATGGCGAGCGCAGCGGCTACGAGCAGGTCGCGACCCCGCCGGTGCCGCTCGACCACAAAGCCTGCCCGGACGCGCGGCTGTCGGAGCACGCCAGGCGCGCCTGGGACCGCGCGCTCGCGCTCGGCGAGGCGCACGGCTACCGCAATGCGCAGGCGAGCGTGATCGCGCCGACCGGCACGATCGGCCTGGTCATGGATTGCGACACGACCGGCATCGAGCCCGATTTCGCGCTGGTGAAATTCAAGAAGCTCGCCGGCGGCGGCTACTTCAAGATCATCAACCGCGCCGTGCCCGCGGCCTTGCGCGCGCTCGGCTACGGCGAGAGCGAGATCGCCGAGATCGAAGCCTACGCGGTCGGCCACGGCTCTTTGGGTCAGGCCCCGGCAATCAATCACACCACGCTGAAAGCAAAGGGTTTTACCCCCGAAGCTCTCGCAAAGGTCGAAAAAGCGCTGCCGACCGCCTTCGACATCAAGTTCGTCTTCAACAAGTGGACGCTGGGCGCGGACTTCCTCCACGACGCGCTTGGCGTCGAGGCCGCGGCGCTCGCCGCGCCGAACTTCGACCTACTGTCGCATCTCGGCTTCACCCGGCGCGAGATCGAGGCGGCCAACATCCACGTCTGCGGTGCCATGACGGTCGAGGGGGCGCCTCATCTCAAGCCCGAGCATTACGCGGTGTTCGACTGCGCCAATCCGTGCGGGCGCACCGGCAAGCGCTATCTCTCGGTCGAGAGCCACCTGCGCATGATGGCGGCGGCGCAGCCTTTCATCTCCGGCGCCATTTCCAAGACCATCAACATGCCGAACGAGGCGACGGTCGCGGACTGCAAGGCGGCCTACCTTCTCTCCTGGAAGCTCGCGCTCAAGGCGACCGCGCTCTACCGCGACGGCTCGAAACTGTCGCAGCCGCTGCAAAGCCAAATTATCGCCGACGCGGAGGAGGACGAGGAAGCGATCGAGGCCTTGGTCGAGAAGCCGGCCGCCTCGCGCGCCGCCGCGCTCGCGGAGCGGGTGGTGGAGAAGGTCGTCGAGCGCATCGTCGTCATGCGCGAACGCGAGCGCATGCCCGACCGGCGCAAGGGCTACACCCAGAAGGCCGTGGTCGGCGGCCACAAGGTCTATCTGCGCACCGGCGAATACGACGACGGCCGGCTCGGCGAGATCTTCATCGACATGCACAAGGAGGGCGCGGCGCTGCGCTCGCTCCTCAACAACTTCGCCATCGCCGTGTCGCTCGGCCTGCAATACGGCGTGCCGCTCGAGGAATATGTCGACGCCTTCACCTTCACGCGCTTCGAGCCGTCGGGCCCGGTGCAGGGCAACGACTCGATCAAATACGCCACCTCGATCATCGACTACGTGTTCCGTGAGCTGGCGGTGAGCTACCTCTCGCGCTTCGACCTCGCCCACGTCGATCCGAACGAGACGGGCTTCGACGCGCTCGGCAAGGGCGTCGGCGAAGGCCGGCCCATTCCCGACGCGCGCTACGTGTCGAAGGGGCTGACCCGCTCGCGCACCGACCGGCTCAAGGTGATGCAGGGGGGAGGAGACCGCGGCGAAGGCGGGCGCACGCAGTCTATTCCTTCCCCCCTTGCGGGGGAGGGTCAGGGAGGGGGGTCGGCTGGCGAAAGTGGCCGCGGTGGCGCGAGCGGCAAAGTCACCGCGCTCACCTCCTCCACCTCCCGCGCGGAAATTTCCGGCACCGCGGCGCTCAAGAGCGAGCCCGAACAAAAGCTCTCGCCCGCGCAGGCGCTGGAGCTGATGAACCAAACCGACATCCGCACCCAGGCGCGGCTCGCCGCGGCGGAGAAGCGCGCCGAAGCAAAGGCCAAGGGCTACGAAGGGGAAGCCTGCGGCGAATGCGGCAACTTCACGCTGGTGCGCAACGGCACGTGCATGAAGTGCGAAACCTGCGGGGCGACGACGGGGTGTTCGTGAGGAGAAGACAACAAAAATTGCAATCATGACCCGCTAAAATCGCCCATACCGTCAAATACGTCGCAGTGCACAGTGCGAGTCCCTCTTCACGCCCTCCCCCGTCACCGCCGGATTTGACCCGGCCATCCGTGCTGACGAGCCATATTGAACGCGTTGCGGTCGGCGCGCGACGTCCTCCCGCAAGTCGCGCCAATCGGGATTTACCGACCGATGATGAGAGATTCCAGCAACGGGCGGTCCTGCCGCCGTAGCGCGGCGATGCGCCGCGGTCCCGCCGCAGCGGCGACGTGGTTTATCCGGTTGCAGCCGCAGCGCACCCGCCGCAGGGCCGATATCGTGATCCCAGTCGAGAGCCGCGCCGCCCTTCCGTCCTTTCCGAAGGCCGTTCTCAACGCGGACAGTGTCGTCTATGGCGTCATCGCCGCAGCCGGCCTCGCCTTTCGGTGGCTGTGCCGGAGCCAGGTTTCGACGCTGCCGCCGTGGGCGCCGTGGGAATTCTCCTGGGTTGAATTTCTCTCGGTCTGGCTGGCGGCCTGGTGGTTCATCCGCGGCCTGGCCCTGACGACGGCTCCCGCGGAATGGCCGGGCTTGCCGCGGCGGATCTGCTTCTTCGCCGGCCTCTTCGTCATCTACGCCGTGCTCGAAACGCGCTTCGAGTATCTTGCCGAGCATCAGTTCCTGTTCAATCGGATGCAGCACGTCGCTTTGCACCATTTGGGCCCGCTGCTGCTCGCCCTGGCCTGGCCGGGAGCAACCCTCAAGCGCGGCATGCCGGCGCCTCTGCGCCGCGTCGTCGAGCATCCTTTCGTCAACCGCGTCGTCCGTATCCTGCAGCAGCCGATGCTGGCGGCGGCCCTGTTTGTCGGCCTGTTTTTCTTCTGGCTCATTCCCTCTGTTCATTTTCGCGCAATGATCAATCCCGCCCTCTACGCATTGATGAACTGGAGCATGGCCATCGATGGAATCTTGTTCTGGTGCCTCGTGCTCGATCCGCGCCGGTCGCCGCCGGCGCGGGCGTCGTTCGGCGCGCGCGCCGTACTCGCGGTCGCGGTGATGTTCCCGCAGATCTTGGGCGGCGCCATGATTGCGTTCAATCCGCACGACCTCTATTTGTTTTACGATCTCTGTGGGCGCATCTATCCGGCGCTGGGAGCGCATTACGATCAGGCGATCGGCGGCCTCATCGTCTGGATACCGCCGGCGATGATGAGCGTGCTGGCCCTGCTTCTGGTCCTGACTATGCTGAGACGTGTCGAGGAAAGCGAGGCGGACGATGAAAACGCTGATGCGGACGGTGCGAGAATGGTCGTGCATGCGCGCGCCTGGACGGGCTAGGCTTTTCCCGGCGATAAGCGCCACAGCGCGGGCGGCGGTGTCGGCCGGGTTCGTCGCCGCCGCTGTTGCTCCGGCTGCGGCAGCCGGTGTTTCCGTCGAGAATCCATGGCTGCGCTTCATCATCGCGTCGCGCCCGGCGGCCGGCTATTTCACGCTCCACAACGACACTGGCACGGCCATCGAACTGACCGGCGCGTCTTCGACGGCCTGCGGCATGCTGATGCTGCATCAGACCAAAGAGGTGAACGGGGTGGAGAAGATGCTGCCGGTCAAGAGCGTCGCCGTGCCCGCCCACGGGACGGTGAGCTTCGCGCCCGGCGGCTACCACCTGATGTGTGTGTCGCCGGGCACGGCCGTGGCCCAAGGCCGTAGCGTGCCGATCGTTCTGAAATTCTCCGACGGCAAGACGGTGACTGCCGGCTTTCCAGTGAAGGGACCGGGCGACGCCAGCAAGTAGCGTCCGCCTCTGTTCAGATCATTTGCAGAATCCGCTGCCACAGGCTGCGGCTGCCGGATTGTGCGATCAATTGACCGAGATCGGCGGCCATGTCGTCCAGTCTTGTATTCGCCGCCGCGAGCCCGACGAACAGGAGCCTGATGCCGCCGTCGCGGCCGAACACATAGACCGCCGCGCCGTGCGTCACCTCATAGGGGTGGTCCGGGCTTGCCGGCTGCACGGAATAGGCCACGCGGTAACGTTTGGCCAGCGTTGCGAGTTGGTTCGGCGTCCCGCGCAGGCCGACGACCTGCGGCGCGAAAGCGTCGGTATATTTCTTCAGGACGTCGAGCGTGTCGCGGTTCGGATCGACGGTGACGAACAGGACACGGACGTCGTCCGCGCGCTTGCTGAGAGTCTTGAGCATCTGGGTAATGTTGAGCAGCGTCGTCGGGCAGACATCCGGGCAGAACGTGTAGCCGAAATACAGGAGAACGATCTTGCCCTTGTAGTCGGCGGCGGTGACCTCCTTGCCGTCCGAGGCGCGGGTCATGGTGAAATCCAGCGCTGGCAACACGCCGGTCATATCGGTTGAATGCCACGCCAGCGTCGGCCGCGGCGGCAGAAGCACAGTCAACGCAGCGCCCGCGGCAGCCGCAATCATGCTGCGCCGCGCCAGCATTATCGCCCCACAACAGTTACTGTCGTCCGCCCCGAGGCATCCTGATCTCGTCCGTCATCAGATTTCATCCGCCATCATCCGCGCCACCGTCAAAACCAGCCCACGACTGCACTTCGCCTATGCCCGTTCCAGAGCCAATGTAAGACTGCGCTGCCGATCCCCGCCACCCACAATCGCATCATTATTCATGCGACGACGATTCGCCGCACCGTTTATTGCGGACGGCGCGGCGTGCACCGCAATCGTCCGCGGCTGAGACAAATCAGAAAGGATGGAACGAGGTGAGCGCGAATGAACCCCATCACCCTTCCAGCGCAGTGGGATGGCTTGGCGCCTCTGCGGAGCCCATCGCTCGGTGGCTGGGACCAAGACATCGCCACCATGAAGGTCGGCAACAAGCGCACGCTCATCGGCGTGTGGACGAAGAAATAGGCGATCGCCATTTCGCCGGACATGATCAGTGTCGCCGCGCGCGTGGAGCGTGATCTTTTCGGAAAAACGGTCCCGCATTTCCGGACCATGCTCGGCTAGCCAAGGGGTTGAGTGTAACAAATCCGGAGCAAGTCTCGGCGCCCCAGGTCGGCACGCCGGTCACGCAAAGGGATAGCCGGAATACCCGGCCCCGGCGCGGATGTAACCGGTGCCGATGGCGCTCAAGAGTCCTTCGATCTTGTCGAGCGTTTGGTCGATCAAGCCCGGCGGCTCGCCGGCCTCGAGCTGGTTCTTCAGCTCGAGGAGCCCGCGGTTGGCGGCGTCGATGCGCCGCGCCAGCACCGTTGTCACGTAGAGCAGCGCCGCCGGGTCCTGCAGCAATGTCGCGGCGTCGGCGACGTGAAACTCCGACATTTCCAACGTGCGCACGTCCGCGCCATGTGGCTGATCGAGCAGCGCCGAGAGTTCGCCGAACACCGCCCCCGGCTCCGCCACCCTGGCAATCTCGGTGCCGCTCTTGACGATCGAGACTGCGCCCGTCCTGAGGACGAGCAGCCGCCCGGTTTTGGTGCCCTCGGCAAACACCGTCTCGCCTGCGGGATAGCTTGCGACCGGCAGCGCGGCGAGCCGCTTTTGCCAAGCCGCGGGATCGTGGACCAGAATCATTGCGCGCACCCTGCTCGCCGCCCGGATCGAAGCCGCGGCGGGCCTGCCGCAGCATGTAGCACGACGGAACGCGGCGGGGTATGCGCGCTCAACACGCCATCGCCGCGATATGCCCCTGCCGGCCATAGTCCAGGAGCGCGCGGTCGCGCGTGACCAGCGTGGCGCCGAGTTCGCGCGCGGTTGCGGCGAGAATGCGGTCGGTCGGATCTTTCGGCGGCCGGCCGGGCAGATAGGACGACGCGATCAGCAAATCGGGCGAAAGCGCGGCCAATCGCACGCCGGGGACGTCGAACAAATTCGCGAACCAGCGCTCGGGCCTGATGAGCATTTGCAGCCGCCCCCGCGAAGTCAGCATCCCGATCTCCCAGGCGCTGATCGGCGAAATATAGGTCGTACCGGCGCCTTCGCTCGCGGCGTGCATGGCATCGACGGCCGGCTGCGCCAACGGCGCCTCTTCGCTCAGGAAAATAAGCGTGCACGTGTCGAGAAGAAGCGCCTTCACTTATTCTTCCCGCTTCTCCGGCCCGTATTCCGCATCAAGCCTGTCCGCCCATTCCGGGTCCGCCGGTTGCGTCAGGTCGGTGCCCGGCATGATGCGGATCGAGCCCTTCATAAAGCCATAGAGAGGATGAAACGGCTTTCCGGCCGCCGCTTGTGGCGCTCCGGCTGCCGCCTTCGGCCGGCGAACGCGGCGGAAGACCAGCTTGCGCTTTTGCATGTCCACCTGCTCGCTTTTGAAGCCGGCATCGAGCCAGACCTTCGTCAGCACGCTGTTGAAGTCGTTGTTGCTCCACCAGGCGCGGTAGCGAGCAGAAGCCGGCAGCTTGTGGCCGGTGACCCTTTCGATGTCGGCAAACCTCATCGGCACGACGTCGCGCCGCTGCTGTTGGAGATAGTCGCCCAAAGCAGCATATTTCGGCATTTGTATATGTACTTTATGTCTATACCTATTTAGTACATATTCACATAGGTACTGTCAATGTCGACCCCGCTGCCGCACCGGGACAATTCCGGCGGCGGCTACGACGAATAGCGGTATAGCGGTCCCGATCGGCAGCGCCGGATGACGGCGCCCCTTCCCTAAGGTCGCCTCCGCCGCCAGATGAGCGCGTCCAGGCTCCACGGCCCGGCGCCGGCGAATACGAGATACAGGAACACGAAGCAGAACAGGATTGCCGGCTCGCCGTGGTTGAGGATGGGATAGAATCCGTGCGGCGCGTGGACGAGGAAATAGGCGACCGCCATTTCGCCGGACATGATCAGCGCCGCCACGCGCGTGAACAGGCCGAGCGTCACCAGGATGCCGCCGACAACCTCGATGATGGCGGCGAACCATGCCAACTCGAATGGATGCGGCAGCGGCGTCGGCTGTGGAAAGCCGAAGAACTTCGACAGGCCATGTTGGAGAAACAAAAGCGCGGCCATGATGCGCAGAACGCTCAGGACATAAGGCGCTACGCGACCGAGCATTGTTGCAGGCGGAGAAGCGGGGAATTGAGTCGAGATATCCGCGGCGACTCGATCCATCGGTGCGACCCTCAATCGATGCGATGCTGGATGTAACAAAATCGGCGTCCGCGCGCACTTCACAAAATTCTGAACCGGCGCCCGGAACGCACGCCGCCTTCGCCGTGTTGAGTTACGGCGACCATTTGGCCGCGCCCTCACGGGAGGGCGTATGAAGACAACCGACAGCCGGAATACCAACAAGGACGCGGATGTCGCGCGGCCGGTCACGCGCTGGCTGCATCCCCGCGTCTATGTCCTGATCGTCGCCCTGGCGGCATGGCTCGTGCTGTCGGTGTGGAGCTTCGCCGGCGCCGGCGTGACCGACTATCTGCTCGTCATCGTCAGCGGCTTCCTCTTCATCGTGGTGGCGCTGACGCTGATCCTGTCGCGGGTCGGACGCCGGCATGGCGCGACGGACGGCGGCGCGGCGAAAAGCGACGGCCAACCGGTGTCGTTCCGCGACTGGGCTGCATGGGATTTCGACACTTGGCAGGGCCGGCTCAGCGGCGCGCAAGCGGCGGCGCAAATTCTGTTGCCGATTGCGGCGGTGGCGTTCGGCATGACGGCGTTTGGGATCGTGTTCCACATCGCCGTCCGCGGCGGCGTATAGCGGCAACGAACGGCTTTTTCACCTTCACCGGTGCTCGATGAAGCGCCGCCTCCTGTCCCGGGATGAGACAGTTCCGTCACGGCCTTGTCCCAGGTGAAGCGTCTTTTCGCATGTCGGATCGCGACCTCCGGTCACGCCGATCGATCCGATACCCGGCCGATGACCCATTTTGCGAAGCCGCACAGGCCCCGGCCGTGAACCGCCGGCAAGGTTAAGATCGCATCAAATATACGGATTTTCAGGCTCTCGGCATTGGGCTGCGCTTGCGGCTTCGCTCGAAATTCGCTTTGGCGGCATCGATGGTCGAACCCATCGTGGCGTGTATTGGTTCTGATCATGCAACTAGCGGAAGCAATCCAGAAACAGGACTTGCCGCCAGGAGAATCGTTATGTCCGCATCGACCGAGTCCATTATTCCCGAGAACGAAGCCCAGCGCATGGCTGCGGTCCGGCGTTACGAGATTCTCGATACGCCGCCGGACGGCGCCTTCGACCGCATCAC
>JASHRY010000401.1 GCA_030037105.1 Xanthobacteraceae bacterium | reverse complement strand
GCCGAGCTGCGCACGCTGTTCCCGGTCCCGGTCACCGAGGTTCGGCTTGAAATCGGCTTCGGCGGCGGCGAATACATGATTGCGCAGGCCGCGGCGCGGTCGCAGACAGGCCTTATCGGCGTCGAACCGTTCGTCAACGGCATGGCCAAGGCGCTCGCCGCGATCGCAAGCGAGGAGCTGCGCAATATCCGTCTGTTTGCCGACGACGCCATGGAATTGATCGCGTGGCTTCCGGCGGCATCGTTGGATCGCGTCGATCTGATTCATCCCGATCCGTGGCCGAAACGGCGGCATTGGAAGCGCCGCTTCGTCCAGGATGCGACAGTGGCGCAGCTCGCCCGCATTTTGCGGCCGGGCGGCGAGTTCCGCTTCGTGACCGACGTTGCCGATTACGCCGCCTGGACGCTGCGGCACCTGCTGCGCTCAGCCGCCTTCGATTGGACGGCGCAATGTGCCGACGATTGGCGACGGGCCTGGCCGGATTTCCTCCGCACGCGCTACCACGCCAAGGCCGCTCGCGAAGAACGCCCGCCCTGTTTCCTAACGTTCCGCAGGCTGTGAAGGGCCGCGCGCGGCGCCGCCGCTATTGGTTCTGCCGGCCTGCGAGAAGCGCAGCCGGCCTCAAGCGCCGCATCAGTCTTTGAGAGATCGGCAATCGGCCATTTCCGGCGCGTACTTGATTACTGATCCCTGAAGGGCCTCTTGCAACGGCCTGATAAAAGGTTATATTCGGCACGTCCGTCATTGGATACCTCATAACGGTCGGTTCGTCCGAGCGGTTTTGAGAGTGGGCCCCCCGGGACCCGCTCTTTTTTGTTACCCGAGGGCCGACTTTCCTTTGCCGGACTTGGTGAAAGATCAGATGGCCGCGGACAACGTGGACGACAGGCTGACGACCTTTGCCGACGAAGAGCGGCTCATCAGCGAGCCGGGGCGCGCCGCACGCATCGCCGCGCTCGCCGAATCGGTGCTGGCGGAGCTTGACTATCGGCTGGTGCGCGTGCGCATTTCTGCGGCCGCCGGCTGCACGGTGCAGATCATGGCCGAGCGACCCGACGGCACCATGAGCATCGAGGATTGCGAGGCCGCGTCGCGGGCGCTCTCGCCGGTGCTCGATGCCGCCGACCCGATCGAGGGTCCGTATCGGCTGGAAATCTCATCGCCCGGCATCGACCGGCCGCTGGTGCGGCGTTCGGACTTCGACCGCTACGCCGGCCAGGTCGCCCAGGTGGAGATGCTCGTTCCGGTCGACGGCCGCCGGCGCTTCCGCGGCGAGCTTGTCGGCGCCGAGGGCGAGTGCGTGCGCCTTCGTTGCCGCGAAGGAGCCGCGGCCGAGCAGACGGAAGTGCTGTTGCCGATCGACGGCATGACGGAAGCGAGGCTTGTCCTCACCGAGGCGCTTATTGCCGCGTCATTGCGGCGGAGCAAGCATGGCGACCGGCTCGGCGAGCGTGAAACTCGCGGGCGAGGACGCAACGGACGGGAATCTCACCGATCGAAACCGACCGGTGCCACGCCGGAACAAGACCGACGCGTGCGCCAACGCAAGGGAGACTGAAATCATGGCGGCGGTCAGCGCCAACAAACTCGAACTCTTACAGATCGCGGATGCGGTCGCCCGGGAAAAAGCGATCGATCGCAAGATCGTGCTCGGCGCCATGGAGGAGGCGATCGCCAAGGCCGCCCGCTCGCGCTACGGCAGCGAGACCGAAGTGCGCGCGGAGATCGACCCCAAAAGCGGCGAACTGCATTTGTCCAGGCACATGCTGGTGGTCGAGACCGTCGAGAACCCCGCATCCCAGATCAGCCTCGACGAGGCGCGGCGGCGGCATCCCGCCGCGCAGATCGGCGACACCATCGCGGACCCGCTGCCGCCGCTCGAATACGGGCGCATCGCCGCCCAATCGGCCAAGCAGGTGATCGTGCAGAAGGTGCGCGAGGCCGAGCGCGACCGCCAATACGACGAGTACAAGGACCGCATCGGCGACATCGTCAACGGCGTCGTCAAGCGGGTGGAATACGGCAACGTGGTGGTCGATCTCGGCCGCGGCGAAGCGATCGTGCGGCGCGACGAGATGCTGCCGCGCGAGCAGTTCCGCAACGGCGATCGCATCCGCGCCTACATTTACGACGTCCGCCGCGAGCAACGCGGCCCGCAGATCTTCCTCTCGCGCACCCACCCGCAATTTATGTCGAAGCTGTTCGCGCAAGAGGTGCCGGAAATCTACGACGGCATCGTCGAGGTGAAGGCGGTCGCGCGCGATCCCGGTTCGCGCGCCAAGATCGCGGTTCAATCGCGCGACTCTTCGGTCGATCCGGTCGGCGCCTGCGTCGGCATGCGCGGCTCGCGCGTGCAGGCGGTGGTCAACGAATTACAGGGCGAGAAGATCGACATCATTCCGTGGTCGCAGGACACCGCGACTTTCGTCGTTAACGCGCTAGCTCCGGCGGAGGTCACCAAAGTGGTGCTGGACGAGGAACGCGAGCGGATCGAGGTGGTGGTGCCCGATCAGCAGCTCTCGCTCGCCATCGGCCGGCGCGGCCAGAACGTGCGGCTCGCCTCCCAGCTTACCGGCTGGGACATCGACATCCTCACCGAGCAGGAGGAATCGGAACGTCGCCAGGCCGAGTTCGAGAACCGCACGCGCCTGTTCGTCGAGGCGCTCAACGTCGACGAGGTGATCGGACAATTGCTGGCCGCGGAAGGCTTCGGCTCGGTCGAGGATTTGGCGATGGTCGATGTGAAGGAGATCGCCGGCATCGAAGGCTTCGATGCCGACACGGCGGGCGAGTTACAGACCCGCGCCCGCGATTACCTCGCCAAGATCGAAGCCGAGCTCGACGCCAAACGTAAGGAGCTCGGGGTGGAGGACGCGCTCAAGGAGGTGCCGGGCGTCACCACGGCGATGCTGGTCCGCTTCGGCGAGAACGGCATCAAGACCGTCGAGGATTTGGCCGGCTGCGCGACCGACGACCTCTCCGGCTGGACCGAGCGCAAGGACGGCGAGACTGTCCGGGAAGCCGGCATTCTCGACGGCTTCGATATTCCGCGTGAGGATGCCGAGGCGCTCATCCTGCAAGCACGGCTGAAGGCCGGCTGGATCGACGAGGCCGATCTGGCTCCGCCGCCCGTCGCAGAGGAGGCGACGCTCCCCGAGGCGCACAACTGAGACAAAGCTGACGGAGCAAACGCGCGCATGATCGCCCCGACCGCCGATATCGAGCTCGACAGCGGACCGCGCGTGCGCGCCCGCGAGCGCTTCTGCGTCGCCACGCGCATCGTGCGGCCGGTCTCCGACCTGATCCGGTTCGTCATCGGGCCGGACGGTGAGGCGGTCCCGGATGTCAAGCACAAATTGCCCGGCCGCGGCCTTTGGGTCACGGCGACAAAAGAGGCGCTCGGCGAAGCGATCAAGCGCAACGCCTTTGCCCGCGGGTTCAAGTGCGAGGTTCGCCTCCCCGCGGACCTTGTCGCCCGCACCGAGCGCCTCATGGAACGCGCCGTCCTCGATGCGCTCGCCGTCGCCGGCAAGTCCGGACTGGTCGCCGCCGGTTTCGCGAAAAGCGAAGCGGCGCTCGAACGAGAAGACACTATCGCGCTTTTGCACGCCACCGAGGCTTCAGCGGAGGGAATCCGCAAGCTCGACGCCGCCGTGCGCCGGCGGCGCGCAACCCGACCGCTCGTTGTGATCGGATTCCTCACCTCGGCGCAATTGGGTTTGGCATTGAACCGCCCAAATGTGGTACATGCAGCCCTGCTCGCCGGACCTGCGAGCGAGACCTTTTTGGCGCGGTGCCGGCGCCTCGAATGGTTTCGAACCGGCGATCAGCACAATCAGGCCGGGAAAGCAGCGCCGAACTAGTCGGCCGGCGCCGTCGATGCGTATGGAAACGGGTGCGGATGGTTGAGACGACAAAGAACAGCGGCGAGAAGCTGAGCGTGACCTCGACGAAGACGCTGACGCTCAAACGCGGCGGCGTCGAGCAGGGCGTGGTGCGCCAAAGCTTCAGCCATGGTCGCAGCAAGGCGGTGGTCGTCGAGAAGGTGAAGCGCCGCATTGCCGGTCCAAGCGAGACCAAGGCAGAAGCGGCAGCGCCCGTGGATCGCGCTACTGCGCCGAAGCGCCCCGCCATCAAATCCGCGGCGGCCGCAGCCGCCGTTGCAACCGCGCCGGCCGCGGCTCCCGCCGCGCCCAAGTCCTCCGGCGTCGTGCTGCGAACGCTCACGGAAGAGGAGCGCAGCGCCCGCGCCCATGCGCTCGCCGACGCCCGCCTGCGTGAGGCGGAAGAGCGCAAGATCGCCGAGGAAGAGGCGCGTATTCGCCAAAGCCGCGAAGAAGCGGAACGCACCGAGCGGGCGAAGGCGGAAACGCGCAAACACGACGAAGAAGAACGCCGCAAACACGATGAAGAAACCAAGCGCAAGGCCGACGAAGTCGCCAAGAAGCGGTTCGGCGTGGAGACGGCGACGGTAAAGCCGGGCGGCGCGCGACCATCGCTCGAAGCCGACGAGGAAGAGGCCCCGCGTGTCCGCCGCGGCGGCGCGGCGG
>JASHRY010000400.1 GCA_030037105.1 Xanthobacteraceae bacterium | reverse complement strand
ATCCTCGATCTCGGCTGCGGCGGCGGAATTCTCTGCGAGCCGCTGGCGCGGCTCGGCGCGGCGGTCACCGGCGCCGATCCCTCGCCGCGCAACATCTCGGTCGCGCAGCATCACGCGGCACAATCGGGACTTTCGATCGATTACCGCAACACCAGCGTCGAGGCTCTGGCGGAGGCCGGCGAGGTTTTTGACGTTGTTCTCGCCATGGAAGTGGTCGAGCACGTCGCCGACGTCGGCCTGTTCGTCTCGCTTGCGGCGGCGACGGCCAAGCGCGGCGGGCTCGTCTTCGTCGCGACGCTCAATCGCACGCTGAAGAGCTTTGCACTGGCGATCGTCGGCGCCGAGTACATTTTGCGTTGGCTGCCGCGCGGTACGCATCAATGGGACAAGTTCGTGACCCCGAACGAGCTTGAGATCGCGATCGCGCAGGCCGGACTGCGCATCATCGACCAAACCGGGGTGACCTATAATCTCCTCGCCGACCGCTGGCAGCTCTCGACCGACATGGACGTGAACTACATGGTGGTCGCGGAGAAGGCGGCGTAATGCTCACGCCCTGGCTCTGGGCCGTCTTCACCATCATCGCCGCATTCGCCCAAACCGTCCGCAACGCGACGCAGCGCGAGCTGAGCAAAAGCCTGGGCACGGTCGGCGCGACCCACGTCCGGTTTCTGTTCGGCTTTCCCTTTGCGCTCCTTTTCCTCGCCGGCGTCGTCCTGGCGACGGGATTGCCGCTGCCGCGACCGCGATGGAATTTTTGGCCCTGGGTGATCGACGGCGCGTTGGCGCAGATCGCCGCCACGGCTTTGATGCTCGCGGCGATGAACGAGCGCTCGTTCGTCGTCGCTATCGCCTACATCAAGACCGAACCGATTCAGGTCGCGATCTTCGGCCTCATCTTCCTCGGTGACGCCGTGAGCGCGCCGATGCTGGCGGCGATCCTCCTCGCCACCTCGGGTGTGGTCGTCATGTCGACAACCCCCGCCCTCACCCTATCCCGCAAGCGGGGGAGCGACGGGCGGGGGCGCGGCGACATCAAGCCGACGCTGTTGGGCCTCGCCGCCGGCGGCATGTTCGCGTTGTCGGCGATCGGCTTTCGCGGCGCCATTCTCAGTCTCGCCCTGCCCCATTACGTCATGGCCGCGACGTTCACGCTGGTGATCGGGCTCGCCATGCAGACGGTCCTGCTGTCGGCCTATCTGGCGCTGCGCGACCGTTCGGTGCTCGCGGCCATCGCGCGCGGCTGGAAACCTTCGCTCTTTGCCGGCCTCACGGGGGCGCTTGCCTCGCAGTTCTGGTTCCTCGCTTTCGCGCTCGCCACTGCCGCGAGCGTGCGCACGTTGGCTCTGGTCGAGGTCTTGTTCGCCCAGTTCATCGCCCGCTTTTCGTTCGGTCAGCGCACCAGCCCGCGCGAGGCCGCCGGCATGGTGCTCGTGGTGTGCGGCGTCGGACTGTTGATTTTAGCGCATTGAGTGTCGTTATTCTGCCGGCCGCCGCTCCACGACGTCGCGGAATGACGCGCTACGGCGCGTCAGTTGAATTCGTCCGGCAGGATCGGCAGCGGATGAAATTCGATGCCTTCCTCATGTAATTCCCTGGCCTCCTCGGGCGAGGCTTCGCCGTAGATCGAGCGGTGCTCGATCTCGCCATAATGGATCTTGCGCGCCTGCTCGGGGAAACGCGGACCGACGTAATCGGCGTTCCTGGTGATGTGGTCGCGCAACTCTTTGAGCTTCTTGCGCAGCTCGCGTTCGTGCGGCGACATGATGGCGACCGGCGCCTTGGCGGACGTTGGCGAGGACGTCGGCGCCGGCGGCGGCATCGGCGGCATCTCTGTCCGCGGTGCCGGCGCGGCGGTTGCGGCCCGCGCCAGGCGTGGCGTCATGATCGCCTTCTCCACTTTGCCGGAGCCGCAGATCGGACAACTCACCAGTCCGCGTTTCGCCTGCTTGTCGTAGGCGGCCGAGTTCTGGAACCAGCTCTCGAAGGCGTGGCCGCGCTCGCAATTGAGTGCATAGCGGATCATAGCGGCGCCCGCACGGAATGTAGACGGGTCGGCTCGGCCAACGGCTCGATGAGCTCGAAGCGTCGGCCCTGGTGCAGCGAGGCGATCCGCGCGCGCGCGGCCGCGACCTCGGCGGGATCGATCTCGGCGAGGATCACGCCCGGCTCCGTTCCGCCCTCGGCCAGGATTTGGCCCCAGGGGTTGACGACCAGCGAGTGCCCAAAGGTCTCGCGTCCGTTCTCGTGCTTGCCGCCTTGCGCGGCGGCGAACACGAAGCAGCCGTTCTCGATCGCGCGCGCGCGCATGAGCACGTGCCAGTGCGCCGCTCCGGTCTGCTTGGTGAAGGCGGCCGGGATGGCAAAGAACGAGGCGCCGGATTCGGCGAGCGCCCGATAGAGCGCGGGAAAACGCAAATCGTAGCAGATGGTCACGCCGAGCCGTCCCCACGGCAGGTCGGCGACGACGGCAAGCTCGCCGGCGCGGTACGTGTGCGACTCGTGATAGCTTTCGCCGCCGGCGAGGTCGACATCGAACATGTGAATCTTGTCGTAGCGGGCGACGACATCGCCTCCGCGGTCGATCAGGAACGAGCGGTTCGCCGCCTTGTCCGGCGACGTCTTGACGGCGAGCGAACCGATATGGATGTAGATCGAAAGCGCCCGCGCCGCCTCGCGCAAGCTCGCCAGCGTCGGATCGCTTTCCTCATCGGCGATCGTAGCCAGCAGGCGCTCGCGCTTGATCTCCATGATGTTGGTCATCTCCGGGGTGAGCACGTAATCGGCACCGGCGCGCTTGGCTTGCTCGATCGCCGCGACCGCCGCCGCGAGATTGACCTGCGGATCGACCCCCGAGCGCATCTGCACGAGGCCGACCTTGAAGGCCGAAGTCGCCGCCGCCGCGCTCATGCCGGTCGTCCCGCGCCGGTCGCTAGCAGCGGATCGAGCCCGCCCCGCTCTTCGAGCGCGTAAAGCTCGTCGCAGCCGCCGACATGCGCGCCGTCGATGAAAATCTGCGGCACCGTGGTGCGTCCGTTCGCCCGTTGGACCATCTGCTGCCGCATCTGCCGATCCGCCGTGACGTCGATTTCGCGGAAACTCGTGCCCTTGCGCGCGAGCAATTCCTTCGCCCAAAGGCAATAAGGGCAGGATTGGGTCGTATAGATTTCGACAGAAGCCATAACGATGCGTTAAATCCACCAAACGGGTTATATGGACGCCCGCACGGGATCGGCAACCCTGGCAAAGACGAGCACGTCGACGTTGGCGGCGCCGGCGCGCAAAAGCGCCCGCGCGCAGCCGTCCACCGTGGCACCGGACGTCAACACGTCGTCGACGAGAACGAGGCGGCGGCCCACGACCGCCGGCTTGCCTTCGTCCGGCACGCGGAACGCGCCCTGCACATTGGCCGCGCGCTGCGACCGCGTCAGGCCCACCTGCTGCACCGTCGCCTTGGCGCGCTTGAGCGCGGTGGTGACGACCGGCACGCCGCTTGCCGCTGAAATCGCGGCCGCGAGCATGGCCGACTGGTTGAAGCGCCGCGCCCACAGCCGGCGCCAGTGCAGCGGCACCGGGACGAGCGCGTCGGCCTCGGCCAGGAGTTCGCGGCCGGCATGGCTGATCCAGCGCCCCATCATCGGCGCCAAGTCGAGCCGGTCGCCATATTTGAGCGCATGCACCAAAGCGCGCGAAATGTCGTCGAAGCGCACCGCGGCGCGAGCGCGGTGATAGGCCGGCGGATCGGCGAGCGCTTCCATGGACAGGATGCCCGGACCGGGATCATACACGAAGGGTATGCCGAGCCGCTCGCAATAGGGCTTCGTGATGAAGGACAGCTTCGACCAGCAAACCGGGCAGAGGCCCGGTCCCGTGACCGGCTCGCGGCAGGCGGCGCACAGGCGCGGCAGCGCGACATCGAGCGCGACGTTGAACGCCGCGCGTGCCGCCACGGCGGCACGGTTGCGCCACGTCGTGGAAACGAGGCTTGCCGACACTCCCATGACGCCACGCTATCGCGCCGCAATGGATTTGTCATTCAAAGATGCGGGCATTTCCGGGAGGCGGTGCACGGCTCTGCGACGCAACACTGCGTGCTGCGCTGCATCCAGGACAGGGCCGATGCGACGTGAGAGACTTGGATAATGACGGAAGGTTCGATGATTTTCGACCGCGCGCTCATTCGCCTCCGGCGTCGGCGCGCGGCCGCCTTGGGCCCGGCGGCTTTTTTGCTCGATCGCGTGGCCGACGACCTCGCCGATAGGCTGGCCGCGGTGCTGCGGCGGTTCGATCTCGCGGTCGATCTCGCCACGCCGGGCGAGGCGGTGCGCGCGGCGCTCGCGCGCCTCGGATCGATCGGCACGATCATCGCCGCCGATGCGGCGCCCGAGCGCGGCGCAACGCGCGCGCACAAGCTTGTCGTCGCCGACGAGGAGGCGCTGCCGTTTCGCGACGGCGCCCTCGATCTGGTCGTCTCGGCGCTGGCGCTGCAATTCGTCAACGATCTGCCGGGCGTGCTCGTGCAAATTCGCCGCGCGCTGAAACCCGACGGATTGTTTCTCGCCGCTCTCATCGGCGGCGCGACGCTGACCGAGCTGCGTCACGCCTTCGCCGCCGCCGAAAGCGAAGTCGAAGGCGGCATTTCACCCCGGATTGCGCCGTTCGCCGATTTGCGCGATCTCGGCGCTTTGTTGCAGCGCGCCGGATTTGCACTCCCGGTCGCCGACGCCGATACCGTGACGGTGCGCTACGACTCCGCTTTCGCGCTGATGCACGATCTGCGGCGCATGGGGGCCACTAACGCGCTCGTCGCCCGCCGCCGTACCCCGCTCAAGCGCGCGACGTTGATGCGCATGGCGCAGATCTACGCCCAGCGCTTTGCCGACGCCGACGGGCGCGTGCGCGCAACCTTCGAGATCGTGTGGCTGTCGGGTTGGGCGCCGCATCCGCGCCAGCAGCAGCCGCTCAAGCCGGGCTCGGCGAAGGCGCGGCTCGCCGACGCGCTCGGCACGCGCGAGCTTCCGGCGGGCGAGAAGGTCGAACGTTGACGTGTCATTGCGGGACGGGCTCCAGCCCGGTCGGCGTGACCGCAATGACGGATTTGGGATTATTTCATCGCGGCGGCGACGCTGTCGTAGTAGTTCTGGACGAGGCTGGAACCCAGGGCCATGACGGTCGCGGCGATTGCGACCGAGACGCCGGAAGCGATCAACGCATATTCGATCGCGGTGGCGCCAAATTCATCGCGCACGAAGCGCCGCAGCGATATACGAATCGCACGCATCGCAGATTTTAACATGGTCCGTTCGCCTTTTGCTATTGGCATCATAACAGCGCCGTGAGGTGCGGGATCAACGGTTCGTCGGCAGGCGGCATCGGATAGTTGCGCAAATCGTTCGGCCACACCCATCTGAGCCTTTGGCCCTCCCGTGTTTCGACGATTCCCTCCCATCGCCGGCAGACATAGAGCGGCATGAGCAGGTGGAAGGCGGGATAAAGGTGGCTCGCGAAGGTAAGCGGCGCCAGGCACTCCTCCTTGACGACGATTCCGAGTTCCTCCTTCAGTTCGCGGATCAAACTCTCTTCCGGCCGTTCGCCGGGCTCGACCTTGCCGCCGGGAAACTCCCACAAGCCCGCCATCGACTTGCCTTGCGGACGTTGTGCAACGAGCACGCGGCCGTCGGCGTCGATAAGGGCGCAGGCGACGACGAGGACGAGTTTGACGCTCACAGCCCGGCCTCAATCTAAGGAGCGGAGAGTAAAGGCGCGTTCAATACCACCATACACACCGCCGTATTCGCCGCCTGGGTTAGCGGAAGGTTAACGCCCTCATGAGCGATCGAAGTCTCCAATGTGTTGGAGTTTGGCGGTCATGTTGCTTCCGCCGCCCCTGACGACGATATCGCCGCATCAAGCCATGTCCTCATGTCGGGCAGTGCGCGGTCGCGGCGAACCTCCAGCGACGAGATTCCCCGCCAGGCTCTGTACGCTTGACGTACTGCATTAGTACCGCCTATCACTATAGCGATGATCCTGAGCTACCGGGACAGCCGAACCGAGGCATTCGCCGAGGGGCGTTTCGTTCGCGAATTTCAGGGTTTTGCCCGACAAGCCTTCGCCGCCTTGAAATCCTCGATGCCGCGATTGGTTTGGATGAACTCCGCGCCTTGCGAAGCAATCGTCTCGAAGTCTTAAGGGGCGATCGCGCCGGTCAATTCAGCATGCGGATCAATACGCAATGGCGAAATCTGCTTCGCATGGCCGCGCGGCGCACCCGGCCCTTCGAACGTCGAAATCGTCGACTACCATTGAGGAGATCATGGCCAGACCCGCCATTCATCCGGGAGAAATCCTCGCCGAGGAACTTGCGGAGATTTCAGTCACGCCGACCGAGCTTGCACGGCAGTTGCGCGTACCGGCAAACCGCATCACACAGATCGTGCACGGCAAGCGGGCGATCACGGGCGACACGGCGCTCCGGCTCGGCCATTGGTTCGGCACCAGCGCACAGTTTTGGCTCAATCTGCAGAGCGCCCACGATATACGCGTCGCGGAAAAATCGGCCGGCGCTCAGATCAGGCGATTGCCGAAACACGCATAACGTCGAGGGAACGCGCTGGAAAGGCGCGACGACGCGATACATCCGGCGGCAACGAGCGGAACGGCAACTTCGGCATAGCGGCATGGATCTTAAGGCCAGCCGTGCTCAAGACCGATAATCGCCGTTGATCGCCACATAGTCCTTGGTCAGGTCGCAGGTGAGCACGCGGTCGCGGCCCTTGCCGAGGCCGAGCGCGACCTTAAGCGTGATCTCCGGCTTCTTCATCGCGGCGGAGACGGCGGCCTCGTCATAGGCCGGATCGCGCGCGCCCTTGTGGGCGACGCGGATGCCGCCGAACCAGATCGAGAGGCGATCGCGGTTGGCAGGTTCGCCGGCTTTGCCCACCGCCATGACCACGCGGCCCCAATTGGCGTCCTCGCCGGCGATTGCGGTCTTGACCAGCGGCGAATTGGCGATCGACAGCGCGATGCGGCGCGCCGATTTTTTCGACGCCGCGCCTTCGACCACGATCTCGACCAGCTTGCGCGCGCCTTCGCCGTCGCGCGCGATCTGCTCGGCGAGGTTGGCGAGCACGGCATTGAAGCCCTTGCGGAAGGCGGCGAGCCGCGGATCGGAGCGACGCGCGATCTTGGCCACGCCGCGCGCGCCGGCGGCGCCGGTGGCGAAGACGAGCACGGTGTCCGAGGTCGAGGTGTCGCCGTCGACGGTCACCGCGTTGAAGGTATTGTCGACGCCCTGGCGCAGCAGAGCTTGCAAAACCGCGGGCGCCATCGGCGCGTCGGTGAAGACGAACGCAAGCATCGTCCCCATGTCGGGCGCGATCATGCCGGAACCCTTGGCGATGCCGCAGATGGTCACCACGTGCGCACCCAGCCGCACCAAGGCGGCCGCGCCCTTGGCGAAGGTGTCGGTGGTGGTGATTGCCTGGGCCGCTTCGTGCCAGCCGCCGGTCGCGGCGTCGGCGGCGAGGCGGTCGATGACGGCGGCGAATTTCGTCGCGTCGAGCGGTTCGCCGATCACGCCGGTCCCGGCGAGGAACACCTCGCCGGGCTTGCAACCCGCGGCCTTGGCGACGATCTCGGCGGTGAGCTTGGTCGCCGCCTGGCCGGATTTCCCCGTGAACGCGTTGGCGTTGCCCGAATTGACGATCAGCGCCCGCGCGCCGCCGCGCTTGAGCCTGGCGCGACACCAATCAACCGGCGCCGACGGACACTTCGAGCGCGTGAATACGCCGGCGACCGCGGTACCGGCGTCGAACAGGGCAAGCAGCACGTCGGTGCGGCCGGCATAGCGGATGCCGGCCGCCGCGGTCGCGAGGCGCACGCCGGCAACCTCCGGCATTTCCGGAAAGGCGGCGGGTGCGAGCGGAGAAACGCCGGCGGACATATCACACCGTCATGCGCGGGTCCGCGCCGCGCATTGGTGCGGGATCGAGCGTTCCCTCGGCTGCGACGGATGTGCCGGGGCAAGCGTGGCCATGCCGATCGATGGGGCGATTGACCGCCTCATTTCTGCGCCGGCGCGGCGGGATTGAGCGAGGGGCTCGCTGCCGGCGCCGCCGGCTTGTCGAAGCGTTCGATCTTGGCGGCGCTGCGCAGCTTTTCGACCAGCGCCGTCTGCGCGCGATGGGCGACGTAGCTATCGATCTGCGGCTTGACCTGTTCGAACGTCGGGGTCGGCTTGATGCGCTTGTCCTCGACCTTGATGATGTGCCAGCCGAACTGCGTCTTCACCGGCTCGGAAATCTGCCCCTTGTCGAGCTTGAAGGCGGCTTCGGCGAACTCGGGCACCATCTGGTCCTTGGTGAAATAACCGAGGTCGCCGCCGTTGGCCGCGCCCGGATCCTTCGATTTTTCCTTGGCGAGCGTGGCGAAATCGGCGCCGTTCTTCAGTTCGACGATGATCGCCTTGGCTTCCTCCTCGGTCGGAACGAGGATGTGGCGGGCATGCACCTCCTCCTCGTTCGCCATCTGCTTGACCGCTTTGTCGTAGACCTTGTGTTCCTCCGCCTCCGACTGCGCTGCCTGGCCCACGTCTTGCAGCAGCGATTCCATCAGCAGCCGGTTGTGGTCGAAGGCGAGCCGGCGCTTGACGTCCGCACGATCGCCGAGCTTCTTCTGTTCGGCGGCCTGCGACAGTATGATCACGTCGGTCAGGTAGGTGATGAGATAATCGCGCTTCTGCGCCGGAGGTATGTCCGGCATGTTGCCGCCGATCTCCTCCTCGGCATAAGCGATTTCGCTTTCATGGATATCGACGCCGTTGGCGCGCGCGATCACTGGATCGGAATCTTGCGCCCGCAGCGCGGTGAGCGGCGCGGATAGGAACGCGGCGAAGGCGAGCGCGCCGAGGGCGCGACGGACCGATAGGCGGGTGGCGGCCATGGAACACGATCCTTTGGACAGCGGGGTCATCGCCTTTCTCAGGCGCCAATTCGGCGCCGACACTCGCCGAATCGCTTGCTTTTGGCAATGGCAGAGTCGCGCCGTCTCCCTGCGAGCGCGTGAACCGCAGGTCGCATTGACAGAAAAGCGACCCCCTCCTATGTCTCGACCGGAGTCCACGCGCCTCATGCCGCCTTGCATAAATCCCAATAGCGCCGCATTTTCCGCTGGTTGGACTCGCGCCGTTGGCAAAGAGCCGGGCACGGAATCGCCGGGCATGATCCCGAAAAACGGGCGTCTTTTCGGAGAAGATCCCGCGCAAGCAAACGGCGTCGTGGCGCGGTTGCAATTTGGAAGGATGATGCGATGATCGGCGCCGTCGCCCGCAAGCTGTTCGGCTCCGCCAACGACCGGCGCATCCGTTCCTATCGGTCCGGCGTCGCGGCGATCAACGCCCTGGAAAAGGAGCTGGAGCAGCTCTCCGACGAGGCGTTGCGCGCGCGGACCGACGAGTTCAAGAAACAACTCGCCGAAGGCACGACGCTCGACGATATCCTGGCGCCGGCTTTCGCCACTGTGCGCGAGGCCGGCAAGCGCACGCTCGGCCAACGCCATTTCGATGTGCAGCTCATCGGCGGCATGGTGCTGCACGAAGGCAAGATTGCCGAGATGAAGACCGGCGAAGGCAAGACGTTGGTCGCCACCCTTCCGGTCTATCTCAACGCCCTCGCCGGTCGCGGCGTCCACGTCGTCACCGTCAACGATTACCTCGCCAAGCGCGACGCCGAATGGATGGGACAGATCTACAAATTCCTCGGCCTCACCGTCGGCGTCATCGTCCACGGCCTCGACGACGATGAGCGCAAGAAGCAGTACGACTGCGACGTCACCTACGGCACCAACAACGAGCTCGGCTTCGACTATCTGCGCGACAACATGAAGTACCGCGTCGAGGACATGGTGCAGCGCGGCCACACCTACGCCATCGTCGACGAAGTCGACTCGATCCTGATCGACGAAGCGCGCACCCCGCTGATCATTTCCGGCCCGCTCGACGACCGCTCCGAGTTCTACAACACCATCGACGCCTATATCCCCAGGCTCGACAAGACCGATTACGAGGTCGACGAGAAGCAGCGCACCGTCAACCTGACCGAGATCGGCATGGAGCGGATGGAGCAATGGCTGCGCGAAGCCGGCCTGCTCAAGTCCGATTCGCTCTACGACGTCGAGAACGTCTCCGTCGTGCATCACGTCAACCAGGCGCTGCGCGCCCACAAGCTGTTTGCCCGGGACAAGGACTACATCGTGCGCAACGGCGAGGTCGTCATCATCGACGAGTTCACCGGCCGCATGATGCCTGGCCGGCGCTACTCGGAAGGCCTGCACCAGGCGCTCGAGGCCAAGGAGCGCCAGCCGATCCAGCCGGAGAACCAGACGCTCGCCTCGATCACCTTCCAGAACTATTTCCGCATGTATGAGAAACTCGCCGGCATGACCGGCACGGCGGTGACCGAGGCCGACGAGTTCCTCGACATCTATAATCTCGAGGTCCTGGAAATTCCCACCAACATGCCGATGATCCGCGTCGACGACGACGACGAGGTCTATCGCACGGCGGCGGAGAAGTTCCGCGCGATTTTGGCGCTGATCGAGGACTGCAAGGCGCGCGGCCAGCCGGTTTTGGTCGGCACCACCTCGATCGAGAAATCCGAGCAGCTCGCGGAAATGCTGCGCAGGCAGGGCTGGGAGCAGCACGATTTCTCCGATCCCAACGCTTTCGCCGCGCTCTATTCCGGCGACGAGGGCGCCTCCAAGGCCAAGGTGTTCGCCATTCTCAACGCCCGCTATCACGAGCAGGAGGCCTATATCGTCGCCCAAGCCGGCGTGCCCGGCGCCATCACCATTGCTACCAACATGGCCGGCCGCGGCACCGACATCCAACTCGGCGGCAACGCCGATATGCGCATCCGCCAGGAGCTTGCCGATATCGAGGATTGGCGCGAGCGCGATACCTCGCCGCGCGCCGCCGAGATTCGCGCCCAGGTCGCGCGCTTGAAGGAGAAGGCGATCGCCGCCGGCGGCCTTTACGTGCTCGGCACAGAGCGGCACGAGAGCCGCCGCATCGACAATCAGTTACGCGGCCGGTCCGGCCGCCAGGGCGATCCCGGCCATTCCAAGTTCTTCCTGTCGCTCGAAGACGACCTGATGCGCATCTTCGGCACCGACAAGCTCGACGGCATGTTGCAGAAGCTCGGGCTGAAGGAGAACGAGGCGATCATCCATCCGTGGATCAACAAGGCGTTGGAGAAGGCGCAGCAGAAGGTCGAAGCGCGCAACTTCGACATCCGCAAGAACATCCTCAAGTTCGACAACGTGATGAACGATCAGCGCAAGGTGATCTTCGACCAACGTGTCGAATGGATGGACGACCGCTCCACCGCGGAGATCGTCGCCGACATGCGCCGCAACGCCATCGACGATCTCGTCGCCAAGCACGTGCCGGAGAACGCCTATCCGGAGCAGTGGGACACGGCCGGCCTGCGCGAGGAGCTCAAGCGCGTGCTCGGTCTCGACCTGCCGGTCGACGAATGGGCGAAGGAGGAGGGCATCGCCGACGAGGAGATCTTCGCCCGCGTCGAGCGCCGCGCCGACGAGCACATGGCGGCGAAGGTCGCGCAATGGGGCGCCGATGTCATCCGTTACATCGAGAAATCGATTCTGCTGCAGACGCTCGACCATCTCTGGCGCGAGCACCTGGTCATGCTCGACCATTTGCGCCAGGTGATCGGGCTGCGCGGCTACGGCCAACGCGATCCGCTCAACGAGTACAAGGCGGAAGCGTTCAATTTGTTCGAAAGCATGAGCCAGAACCTGCGCGAGGCGGTCACCGCGCAGCTCATGCGGGTCGAGATCATGGCGGCGC
>JASHRY010000399.1 GCA_030037105.1 Xanthobacteraceae bacterium | reverse complement strand
GTGCGCTGGAACATTCTCGATCTGGGCATCCGCATTGACGGGCGCGATGTGAAGACGGTGCGCCCGATCCTCGCGCAGGTGGGCGTATTGCCGCGCACGCACGGTTCGGCGCTGTTCACGCGCGGCGAAACACAGGCGCTGGTGGTCGCCACGCTGGGCACCGGCGAGGACGAGCAGTTCGTCGATCGGCTGGAGGGCACCTACAAGGAGCGCTTCCTGCTGCATTACAATTTCCCGCCCTATTCGGTGGGCGAGACCGGGCGCATGGGTTCGCCCGGGCGGCGCGAGATCGGGCATGGCAAACTCGCCTGGCGGGCGCTCCATCCGATGCTGCCGACCCCGGCGGAATTCCCCTATACGATCCGCGTCGTCTCGGAGATCACCGAATCGAACGGCTCGTCGTCGATGGCGACGGTGTGCGGCTCGTCGCTGGCGTTGATGGACGCCGGCGTGCCGATCAAGGCGCCGACCGCCGGCATCGCCATGGGCCTCATTCTCGAAGGCGAGCGCTTCGCGGTGCTCTCCGACATCCTCGGCGACGAGGACCATCTGGGCGACATGGACTTCAAGGTGGCCGGCACCGAGACCGGCGTCACCTCGCTGCAGATGGACATCAAGATCACCGGCATCACCGAGGAGATCATGCGGGTCGCACTCGACCAGGCCAAGGCCGGGCGGCTGCATATCCTCGGCGAGATGGCCAAGGCGTTGAGCGCGTCGCGCGCCGAGCTTGGCGAATTCGCGCCGCGCATCGAGACCATGAAGATCCCCACCGACAAGATCCGCGAGGTGATCGGCACCGGCGGCAAGGTGATCCGCGAGATCGTCGAGAAGACCGGCGCGAAGATCAACATCGAGGACGACGGCACGGTGAAAGTAGCATCCTCCGACGCCGAATCGATCCGCGCCGCGATCAACTGGATCAAGTCGATCGCCAGCGAGCCGGAGGTCGGGCAGATCTACGACGGCACGGTGGTCAAAGTGGTCGATTTCGGCGCCTTCGTGAACTTCTTCGGATCGAAGGATGGACTCGTCCACATCTCGCAGTTGACCAAGGGCCGCGTCGCCAAGACGACGGACGTGGTCAAGGAAGGCGACAAGGTGAAGGTCAAACTGCTCGGCTTCGACGAGCGCGGCAAGGTACGGCTGTCGATGCGCGCCGTCGATCAGGAGACCGGCGCCGATCTCGAAGCCAGAGAAAAGGCCGAAGTCACGGATTAGTTCGGCCGGTCCGAGCCTCAGTCGTCCGGCGGTCGCGTCACCAGCGCGATCGCCAACCCGTCATGGCCTTTGCGGCCGACCGTTTGGATGACCGTCGCCGTGACGCCTGGCTCGGCGGCCATTGCCTCATAGAGCCGCCGCGTACCTTCCACCATCGGATCCTGGCTTTCGGCGTCGATAATCTTGCCGTCGCGCACGACATTATCGACGAGGATCAAGCTGCCCACGCGCGACAGCCGCAATGCCCAGCGGAAATAATCGGCGTTGTGCTCCTTGTCGGCATCGATGAAGATCAGATCGAAAGGGCCGTCGAGCTTCGGCAGCGTTTCGAGCGCCGGGCCGAGGCGAAGATCGACGACCGCGGACAGCCCGGCGCGTTCGAGATTAGCGCGGGCCACGGCGGCGTGTTTCGGATTGGCTTCGAGCGTGATGAGCCGTCCGCCGGCGGGCAGCGCCCGCGCCAGCCAGATGGTGCTGTAGCCGCCCAGCGTGCCGATTTCCAAGATCGCCCGTGCGCCAGCCAAGTGGGCGAGGAGATGCAGCAGTTTCCCCTCGTTGGGGGCGACGGCGATAGCCGGAAGGCTCGCCGCCTCGCTTGCCGCGCGCGCCGCGATGAGCGCGGAATCCTCGCCGACGAGGAGACCGCGGATATATTCATCGACCGCCGACCAAGTGGCTTCGCTCATTTCCAGCCCTCAACTCCCCGCATGCCGTAAGCTTGGCAATATAATATAAAGACTTGCTTATATCTTTATTGCACGAGACCCGGACCTTTGCTATGACCGCGCGTTTTCGAGGGGAAGCACCATGACCCACACGATTTCTGACGCTGCGATCGCCGACATCGGACTTGCCGCCTGGGGCCGCAAGGAGATCGCCATTGCCGAGACGGAGATGCCCGGCTTGATGGCGGTACGCGCCGAGTTCGGCCCCGCGCAGCCGCTGAAGGGCGCCCGCATCGCCGGTTCTCTGCACATGACGGTGCAGACCGCGGTACTCATCGAGACCCTGCGGGCACTGGGCGCCGAGGTTCGCTGGGCTTCCTGCAACATCTATTCGACCCAGGATCACGCCGCGGCGGCGATCGCCGCAAGCGGCGTTCCGGTCTTTGCCCGCAAAGGCGAGAGCCTCTACGACTACTGGGAATATACCCACAAAATCTTCGAATGGGGCGACGGCGGTGCGCCCAATCTCGTCCTCGACGACGGCGGCGATGCGACGCTGCTGATCCACCTTGGGGTACGCGCCGAGCACGGCGACGCGGCGTTCCTCGAGACTCCTTCGAACGAGGAGGAAGAAGTTCTGTTCGGCGCGATCCTGCGCAAGCTTAAAGAAAATCCCGGATGGTATCAGCGTTGCGCCACCGCGATCCAGGGCGTGAGCGAAGAGACCACTACGGGCGTGCACCGGCTCTATACGATGCACAAAGAGGGCAAACTGCTCTGGCCGGCGATCAACGTCAACGACTCGGTCACTAAGTCGAAGTTCGACAATCTTTACGGCTGCCGCGAATCCCTTGTCGACGGCATTCGCCGCGGCACCGACGTGATGATGGCCGGAAAAGTCGCGATGGTCGCCGGCTTCGGCGACGTCGGCAAAGGCTCGTCCGCATCGCTGCGCAACGCCGGCTGCCGGGTGATGGTCTCCGAAGTCGATCCCATCTGCGCGTTGCAGGCGGCGATGGAAGGCTATGAGGTCACGACCATGGAAGAGGCGGCGCCGCGCGCCGACATTTTCGTGACCTGTACCGGCAATATCGACGTCATCCGGCTCGATCACATGCGCAAAATGCGCGACCGCGCCATCGTTTGCAACATCGGCCATTTCGACTCAGAAATTCAGGTTTCCGCCTTGCGCAACTTCAAATGGCACAACGTAAAGCCGCAGGTCGATGAGATCGAATTTCCCGACGGCAAGCGGATTATCCTTCTTTCCGAAGGCCGGCTCGTCAATCTCGGCAATGCCATGGGCCATCCCTCCTTCGTGATGTCGGCGTCGTTTACCAATCAGTGTCTGGCGCAGATGGAACTGTGGACCAAACGCGGCCATTACGCGCGCGATGTCCATGTTTTGCCCAAGCATCTCGACGAAGAGGTCGCCGCTCTCCATCTCGGCAAAGTCGGTGCCAAGCTTACGAAACTCACGCCGGAGCAGGCGAAATATATCGGCGTGCCGGAGACCGGCCCGTTCAAATCCGACCTCTATCGCTACTGAGATCGTGTAAATAACCGATTCGCACCGGGTGACAGCGATTCGTTGCTGCCGCATCATGGGTCGCGAGAGGTCGGAATGGGCAAACGGGCGCGGAACGGCTCGGCCGGTAGGGAGCGGAATCGGCCGCACGGCGGCGCTCTCCGGTGCGCCGCGGCGGTGCTTTGCGCGACCGCCGCCCCCGCCGCCGCGCAGACCGATTATCCGCTTCTCGTGCTCGACAACCTGCGCGAAAACCAGGATGTCGTGATCGGGCTCTCGCTGGTCGTCGGGCTGGTGCTGTTTTCGACGATCACCGCGCTTCTCTATCTGCGCGAGCACCGTCGCTGGACAAGATCGGAAGCGGGGTTCCTGCTCGAACTCAACGATTTGCGTGCTAAATTCGATCGCGCCGAAGTGTTTCTCGCAGCCGAGCCGCAGATCGTCATTGCCTGGGGCGGCCCGAGCAGCGAACCGGAAATCGAGGGCGATCTTGGTCTGGTGACCGATGCGCCGGTGGCGCGCCGCGTCCTCGCCTTTGGATCCTGGCTGCGGCCGGATGCCGCCCAACAGCTCGAGGTTTGTGTCGAGAAGCTCAGGGCGCGCGGCGAAGGTTTCCGCTGTTCGGTCGAGAGCCTCGGCGGACGGACTCTCGAAATCGACGGGCGCGCCGTCAGCGGCCGCGCCGTTATGCGCATCCGCGACGTTTCCGGCGATCGCCTCGAAACTTTGCGCCTGCGCGACCGGCTGGCGCGCACCATTACCGAACTCGAGGCGCTGCGCGGCCTGCTCGACGCGGTGCCAGATCCCGTCTGGCTACGGGTCACCGACGGCAAGCTGCACTGGGTCAATGCCGCCTACGTCCGCGCCGTCGAAGCCAAGGATTCCGGCGATGCGCTGTTGCGCGGCACCGAGCTTCTCGAGCGCGCGACACGTGACGCCGCCGCCGAATCGCGC
>JASHRY010000398.1 GCA_030037105.1 Xanthobacteraceae bacterium | reverse complement strand
GGCCGCTCGGCGACGACGAGAACGCGCAAAGGCGCCCCCGTCCACGGCGCGATCGGCGCGGACAAGACGGCGATCTCGGCCGCGTCTTCGCAGCCGCCGAGACCTTTGGCCTGCGAGTCCGTCGCCGCGCCAAGCAGGACGGCAAATGCGCCTGCGATCGGCAACGATGCTCTCAAGGCATGAGCAAACGGGCGTGCCGGAAACAATCGAGCCCCCTTCCCGAGCGTCATTAAGCACTATTGTGAAGGCTTTGGCACAATCATGGCAAAACGCCGCATCAGCCGAGGAGCCGCAAGGCCCGCGTTGCGCATGACTTCGCCGATACCGCTCGGCTAGAGTGGGATGACTTCTCTTCGAGTCGTCATCCCGCTCTAGCTTCTTGGTGGAGCATGATCTTTTCGGAAAACCGGTTTCCACTTTTCCGGATCATGCTCTATTGCAGGGTTGCGGCCCTGCCCGTTCACGCCGGCCTTGCCCGCAAAAGTGTCACAAATGCTGCAACACATCTTGACGCCGGCACGCCGTTTTTCCACTCCCACCCCTCCACAAGCGGAGGGGGAGGGGCCAATTTGGCCGCGCTGTCGTCAGAACAAGAAATAACGCTGCGCCAGCGGCAGCGTTTGCGCCGGCGCGCAGGTCAAAAGTTCGCCGTCGGCGCGCACCTCGTAGGTCTCCGGATCGACCGCGATATCCGGCGTGGCATCGTTGTGGATCATGCTCTTCTTGGAAATTTTTCCCCGCGTGTTCTCGACCGCAACCAGTTCCTTCTCGATGCCGAGCTTCTTGCCGAGCCCCGCTTTCACCGCGGCCTTCGAGGCGAACACGACGGAAGAGGCGGTGCGCGCGCGCCCGTAAGCGCCGAACATCGGGCGGTAGTGGATCGGCTGCGGCGTCGGGATCGAGGCGTTGGGATCGCCCATCGGCGCGGCGATGATCGCGCCGCCCTTGATGATGCAGTCGGGCTTGACGCCGAAGAACGCGGGCGACCACAGCACCAGGTCGGCGAGCTTTCCTTTCTCCACCGAGCCGATGAGCTTCGATACGCCGTGGGTGATGGCGGGATTGATGGTGTACTTGGCGACGTAGCGCTTCACCCGGAAATTGTCGTTGTCGCCCTTCTCCTGAGGCAGGCGGCCGCGCTGCTTCTTCATCTTGTCGGCGGTCTGCCAGGTGCGGATGATGACCTCGCCGAGCCGGCCCATGGCCTGGCTGTCCGACGACATCATCGACAGCGCGCCGATGTCGTGCAGAATATCTTCGGCCGCGATCGTCTCCTTGCGGATGCGGCTTTCGGCGAAGGCCAAATCCTCGGCGATCGACGGATCGAGGTGGTGGCACACCATCAGCATGTCGAGATGCTCTTCGATGGTGTTCTTCGTGTAGGGCTTGGTCGGATTGGTGGAGGACGGCAGCACGTTCTTCAGCCCCGCCACCTTGATGATGTCGGGCGCATGGCCGCCGCCGGCGCCCTCGGTGTGGAAGGCGTGAATGGTGCGGCCCTTGAACGCCTTGATCGTGTCCTCGACGAAGCCTGATTCGTTGAGCGTGTCGGTGTGGATCATCACCTGGATGTCATAGTCGTCGGCGACGGCGAGGCAACAATCGATCGCCGCCGGCGTCGTGCCCCAGTCCTCGTGCAGCTTGAGCGCGCAGGCGCCGGCCTTGATCATCTCCTCGAGCGCCGCCGGCCGCGAAGCGTTGCCCTTGCCGGCAAAGCCGAGATTGACCGGCAAGCCGTCGGCTGCCTGGATCATGCGCCCGATGTGCCAGGGGCCGGGCGTGCAGGTGGTGGCGAAAGTGCCGTGCGCCGGCCCGGTGCCGCCGCCGAGCATCGAGGTGACGCCCGACATCAGCGCCTCCTCGACCTGCTGCGGGCAGATGAAGTGGATGTGGGTGTCGAAGCCGCCGGCGGTGAGGATTTTTCCTTCGCCGGCGATCACCTCGGTGCCGGGGCCGACGACGATGGTGACGTTGGGCTGGATATCCGGATTGCCGGCCTTGCCGACGGCGAAAATCTTTCCGTCCTTGAGGCCGACGTCGGCCTTGACGATTCCCCAATGGTCGAGGATGAGCGCATTGGTGATGACGGTGTCGACGGCACCTTGCCGGTTGGTGATCTGGCTCTGGCCCATGCCGTCGCGGATGACCTTGCCGCCGCCGAACTTCACCTCCTCGCCATAGGTGCAGAAATCCTTCTCCACCTCGATGACGAGGTCGGTGTCGGCGAGCCGCACGCGGTCGCCGATGGTCGGCCCGAACATGTCGGCGTAGACGGAGCGGCTGATATGCGCTGGCATGGTCTCCTCCGATTCCAACAAATCATCCCCAATGTTATCCCCACGGCTGCGCTGCGGCGCGCCGGCGCGCACTTTCACTTGCATCGCGCCGCTTCCGCGGTATCCTCTTTTTCAGATCGCTCGCGTTTGGTTCTGCCAGACGGGAGAGATCGCCGGGATCGGACCGGCTTGGCGCGAAGCCGCTACCAGCGTTGCGCCGGAAGTTAGGTTGATCTTGGTCCCAGCGGCGGTAGCAGCGCTGAGAACGTGACGGGCGGGCTTGCGCAAGCTCGCCCGCCATGATTTTTGCCGCCGTCTTTTCGGCCGACCGGGACGGATCGCGCGGCGCATCGGTCCCGTCACAGTCTGCGGCCGTCGACTTTTTTCACCTTGAAGGAATCCGGGTCGACGCCGTCGAGGCAGCGGACGTTGACCGCATACTTGGTTGCGCCGTTCGGCGCCCGGCCGCGGGCATAGGACTCGATGCCGCAGGTCGAGCAGAACACATGGTGGATGTTGCGCTTGTGGAACTGAAAATCCGTGACCGCGTCGGCGCCGGACGTGAGCTTGAAATCCTCCGGGGGAACGAAGATCAGCAACCAGCCGAGCTTGGAGCAACGCGAGCAATTGCACGACGCCACCTCGCCGATATCGGCCGTGACTTCATAACGAACCGCACCGCATTGGCAGCCGCCGCTATATTTTTGTCGCATCAGAATCTCTTTTCATTGCGGTTGGCGATCGGCGCGCGCGGGCGCCCGCGCCGTCCAGCTTCCCCATAATGGCGTGGCGGAAGCCGTAAACGGTGCGCGTGCCGGACAGCGCCACCAGCTGGACCTCGCGCGTCTGCCCAGGCTCGAAACGGACGGCGGTGCCGGCAGGAATGTCGAGGCGCATGCCGCGGGCCTTTTTGCGTTCGAATTTCAGCGCCGGATTGGTCTCGAAGAAATGATAGTGCGAGCCGACCTGAATCGGACGGTCGCCGCTGTTCGAGACCGAGAGGGTTACGCTCTTGCGGCCTTTGTTGAGCTCGATCTCGCCGTCCTGGATGAAGTATTCGCCGGGGATCATGACGTGAGGCTTCTCCGCATGCCGTCATTGCCGGGCCGCCCGCTGCGCGACGCTCCGGAATGACCGAAAAATATCATCGTATCGGCTCATGCACGGTGACCAGCTTGGTGCCGTCGGGAAAGGTCGCCTCGACCTGGATTTCGTGGATCATCTCGGCGATGCCGTCCATCACCTGCGCGCGCGTGAGCACGTGGGCGCCTTTCTCCATCAGCTCGGCGACGCTGCGCCCGTCGCGCGCGCCTTCGAGGATGAAATCGGAAATGAGCGCGACCGCTTCCGGATGGTTGAGCCTGACCCCGCGCTCGAGCTGCCGCCGCGCCACCATCGCCGCCATGGCGATCAACAGCTTGTCCTTCTCGCGCGGAGTAAGATGCATGATCGGTCCTTCGGGTCCTTCAGTTCAGCCACAGCCGCGGCAACGGCGAGGCGCCGAGCGCCGTGAGCACGCCGACAAGGTCGCGGTGCAGCGCGGCGCTGTCGGCGGAGATAAGGCGCGCGAGCACGAG
>JASHRY010000397.1 GCA_030037105.1 Xanthobacteraceae bacterium | reverse complement strand
TTCGGCGAGGCGACGGTCGCCTGCCGCGCCGCCATCCAGTTGTTGTTGCCGCGCAGCGTGTTGATCTCGCCGTTATGCGCGATCATGCGGTAGGGATGAGCGAGCGACCAGGTCGGGAAGGTGTTGGTCGAGAAGCGCTGGTGCACGAGCGCGAGCGCGCTCTCGAAATCCGGATCGCGCAAATCGGGGTAATAGGTACAGAGCTGGTCGGCGAGGAACATGCCCTTGTAGATTACGGTGCGGCAGGAGATCGACACCGGGTAATAGTTGGAGATGCGCCGCTTGCGCCTGCCGTACAGCTTGGCGGAGATGGTCTTGCGCAGGAGGTAGAGCCGGCGCTCGAACTCGTCCTCCGACGTGACCTTGGGATTGCGCCCGATAAAGACCTGCTTGTGCACCGGCTCGGTGGGTTTCACCGTTTCGCCGAGCGTCGAATTGTCGGTCGGAACGTCGCGCCAGCCGAGAAGCCTCATGCCCTCCTGCGCCGCGGCCGCGGCGTAGGTGTCCATAATCTCCGCCCGCCAAGCCGCCTCGTGCGGCAGGAACAGCACACCGACCGCATAATGGCCGGGCGGCGGCAAAGCAAAGCCAAGCTCGGCCGCCTTGTTGGCGAAGAACTTGTGCGGCGTCTGCACCAGGATGCCGGCGCCGTCGCCGGCACGCGGATCGGCGCCGACGGCGCCGCGATGCTCAAGATTGAGGAGGATGGTGATCGCGTCTTCGACGATTTTGTGCGAGCTCTTTCCCTTGATGTCGGCAATGAATCCGACCCCGCAGGAATCTTTCTCCAGCGTCGGATCGAACAGGCCGAAAGCGGTGGCGCTCATATCATCCTCGCACCGCGCGGCGGAGCCCCGAACGGTCGGCGTCCGAGGTTGCGCCGTCATTCACCAGGGCGAGCTACGCATCTTGGGAGGCAACCTTCGTGCCCTAAGGCTTCAGGCTGCTTATTTTGCCGCCGTCCGACGCGCCCTCGCCTCCGGCGGCTGTGACCCGCGCGTCTTTCTTCCACCTTTTCCTTCCATGCTTGCGGAGAAGAAGGTCAGGAGATTGCACGCGCTATCGGCCACCAATTGGGACAGCAATGCTGTCCTATACGGAACATGGCAGTTTCCGGGCGCCAACACAAGGGCAACGTCCTTCCCGCCCCGCCGTTCGGGGAAGGGAAGGCATCGATGTTTGCCTCGGCCTTGTGGCCCGGTCTTCCGCAACGTCCCGCATGAGTGGACCATGGGACAAGCGTGAGCGCAATGGGTTAGACTTTTGCTTCGGCCTCTCTTTAGTGTTGCCGGAGCGGCGGCACGAGATCGGCCCGTTGTTTGCGACGAGGCGTCCGGACCACGGTAGGAAGACAGGAGACAAGCTATGGTGAAGCCTGGATTCTCGCTGCCCAGCGCGCTCCTCGCCGTCATTGCCGCGGAGCGCTTTCATCGCCCCTATTCTGCGTCGCGCCGGCCGGTCAGCGAGCCGAAGCCACGTCCGCAAGGACGTATATAAATCCGCAAGGACGTATATAAAGAAGCATGTGCAGAAGCAGCACCGACCGCAATCCGCTCGTCGGCAATTATATGGTTCCACGCCGAATCTACCCGGGTGCACGTGGCCATACCGGAACAGGAGGCCGCCATGTTGGTCCACTTGGCCCGAGGGGGATCCGAATTACCATGGTGTGCGACCTAATCCCTGAATAATCGGCTCCCGGCCGCAAGCGCAGCATCGGATTGAGCGAAAGCAAATCCGAGGCCGGCTTTTCAACCTCGCGATCGTTCTGTGTTTATGCTTGGGAGCGTCTTCGGCGGGGTCCGTTGGTTCAATGCGGTCTAATCGCTCAATTCCAATTGTCGGAAATATCGGAATGGGACAGATTTTCTATCGAGCCGGCGCTCGCCGGGGAAATGTCAGATCAACGGACACAAGGAGCTAGCCGTGTCATCCTCTTCAGATCGCCCTCGGGCGGTCATAACCGGCGCGTCGGCCGGGATCGGCGCAGCATTTGCCGAACGACTCGCAGCCGGCGGACATGATCTCGTAATCGTGGCGCGTCGACGCGATCGGCTTGAAGAACTGGCGGAGCGCCTACAAGGTAATTACGGCGTAAAGGTAGAAATCCTCTGCGCCGACCTTACCCACGCGGACGGTTTGGCGGAGGTTATAGCGGCGGTTGAGATCGATAAATCGTTGGCGCTGCTCGTTAACAACGCTGGTTTTGGCGGCTACCGGCCGTTTGCATCGATTGATCCAAGGACGATCGACAAACTCATCGGCATCCATGTTTTGGCAGTTGCGCGACTGACGCGCGCGGCGCTCCCAGGTATGATCCGACGCCGCGGAGGCGGCATTATAAACATCGCGTCATTGCTTGCGTTGAGCGGGTCGTTGCCGCCCGTTCCGTTGCCGCACCGCGCCACCTATGCGGGCGCCAAAGCGTTCCTCCTGGCTTTCACCCAGGCACTGGCAGGAGAGCTTATTGGCACGGGCGTGCGAGTCCAGGTTTGCTTGCCGGGCCTAGTCAAAACCGAATTCCACACGATCCAGGGCATCGACATCAGCAGCCACCCGCCGATGATGACAGCCGATGACTTGGCCCGCGCTAGCCTCTCGGCACTCGCCCGTGACGAAACGGTATGTATTCCAGCTCTTGCCGACGCGAGTCTATTCGACAAAATTACGGAAGCCCAGGTCGCATTGCTCCGAACCGCTGCCGCGCAGCCCCGTCTCGCCGAACGCTATCGCTAACTTGCGTGGAGGTTTGGTTGGCGCTTCTCCGACATAGGCGGAACGGCTAAGTCTGCGCTGTTTTCATAAAGCATAAAGTCACCGTCTCGAATGCAGGCACCGGACCGAAGGGATGATGTTTCTTGACATATACGGACTACAGACTCCGCGCCGTCAGGCGAGCAGCTCCACATGCCCGGATTTGAGCGCATAGACGGCGCCGACAATGCGGATTTTCTTGTCGTCGACGGCGGCGCTGAGGATCGGCGCGGCGACCTTAAGTTTCTCGACATTGAGCATGACGTTGCGGCGGATCGCGTTGGCGAGCATGTCGCCGGGCGCGCCTTGCACGGCGTTGACCGCCGGGGTGAGAGCGGCGACCAGCGCCGGCAGGTGGCCGGGAAGCGTAGTGCCGTCCTTAACCGATTTGATGGTCGCATCGACGGCGCCGCAGGCTTCGTGGCCGAGCACCATGATGAGCGGCGTATTGAGCGCCTGGACCGCATATTCGAAGCTGGCGACGATATCGTCGTTGATGAAATTGCCGGCGACGCGGCAGACGAAGATATCGCCGAGCCCCGCATCGAAGCAGAATTCGGGCGCAACGCGGGAATCGGCGCAACTGAGAATCGCGGCGAAAGGATTCTGCCCTCGGCTCAGCGCTTCGCGTTCGTGCTTGAAGTCGTGCCGTCTGCCCACGCCCTCGACGTAGCGGGCGTTGCCCCGCATCAGGCGATCGAGCGCGGCGTCGGGGGAAAGAACGTTTTCCGGCTTGGGCGGCGCCTGGGCGTTTGCGGCCAGCGCCTGCGGGGCAATGGCCAATCCCGCCGCCGCGGCCGTCGCGAGTTTCAAGGCGCTTCGCCGGGCGATCATCGGCCCCGGCCGCACTCGCGTCGCGCAAAATTCGCACATATTCGCCTCCCGTCGATGGGCAATCCAGGCTCACGTCACGATCTTGGCATCCAAACGACGATATACAGGGATGCGAAACGAACCCGCCAAAATAAGCATAGAGCGTGACCGATCAAGCGGCGAAGAATCCGGGAACGGCGTTTGCACCGATCCATAGTTTCCGGATTTGGCGGTGCCCGTGCCGGGCGTCCCATCCTCCCGCACGGGCGGAGAACAACCTGTAGCGGTGCTCAAGACCGGGCGGCTGTCTAATTCCGAACGCTTGCGCGCCCGCTATGACGCGCCCCAACGCCGCCCCAATTGCGGCTAACTTCGACGTGCGGGCGTTCGGTTCGCATCATGGGGGAGATATGGTGAGGATGAGAGTATTCGGGGCCGCCGCGGTCTCGCTGTCGTTCTTGCTCTGCGCTGTCGTAGCCGGCCAGGCGCAAACGCCGCCCCCGACCCCACCATCGCAAGCATCGCCGTCGGGGCCGCTGCCCTTGCCCGGCTTTATGCCGCCTTACGAGGTCGTCAGAATCGTGCGTTCGGCCGGATTCGATCCACTGGCACCGCCGCTGCGCGAGGGCACGACCTATGTGCTGCGCGCGACCGATTTCCGCGGCATTCTCATGCGCGTCGTGGTCGATGCCCACAGCGGCGCAATCCGCGCCGTCAATCGGATCGTGGCCGGCCCCGGCCGCTACGGTCAGTACGGAATGCTGTCGCCGCCTGACGCACCGCCGCCCTATTACGCGCCGCCGCCCTATGCTCCGCCGTCTTACGGTGCACCGGAATTGAGCGCGCCCGACCAGGCTTCCGACGGTCAAGATATGGTACCCGACGACCAAAACGCCGCGCTCCCGCCGCCGCCGGAATCAATTGCGCCGCCGCCTGCCGCGCATTCCGCGTCCGGCACGATCCTGCCGGCATCTCCGCCGCTGCCGCGTCCGCGCCCCGCGGAGCTCGCGGCGCGCAAGGCCGCCGCCGATACCGCCAAGTCCGGCAAGACGATTCGCGAGCCTGCGCCTGCGCCGCCCGCGCCGGCGAAGCCGTCTCCGCCTGCACCACCGCTCAACGACTGACCGGCCGCTCGTCCGCGCATTCCGGCGCGCCCGGCTGTGTCCGGCGCGTCCGGCCCGCCCGGACGGAAAATCGAATTCACTTCTCCCGAACGTCGGCTTGCCAACCATGGGGCTTGTCCCCACCATGGCCGCGGCGGACAACCGCGGCGACCGCACTCAGATGTCGCCGGCGGTTTTAGCCGGAGCCGGATAACCAGCGTGGCGGGCGAAAGCCAACATCTCGTGGCCGATGCGGCGGCGCGGATTTTCGCCGACCTCGCCGAGCCTTCAGCCATCAACCGCGCCGAGAATGGCGGCTGGAAGGAGCCGCTTTGGCGTGCGCTCGGCGACGCCGGGCTCATCCTCACCTGGGTTCCGGAAGCGCTCGGCGGCTCGGGCGCAAGCCTCGCCGACGGCTTTGCCGTTCTCGGCGTCGCCGGCCGCTTCGCGCTCGCCGTGCCGCTCGCCGAAACGCTGGCCGCAGGTTGGCTGTTGGCGCGCGCCGGACTTGAGGCGCCGCTGACGCCGATGACGCTCGCCCCGGTCCGCCCGTGCGACCGCGTCGCGGCCGATGCGGACGGCAGGCTGAGCGGCCGCGCCGGCGGCGTCCCCTTTGCGCAAGACTGCCGGCACATCGCCGTGCTCGCCGATGGCGGCGAGCGGCCGGTGATTGCGCTCGTCGAGATCAAGGATTGCCGGCTGAGCGAAGGCCGCAATCTCGCCGGCGACGCCATGAATGTCGTCACCTTCGATCGCGCAAAACCGCTGCGGAGCGCGCCGG
>JASHRY010000396.1 GCA_030037105.1 Xanthobacteraceae bacterium | reverse complement strand
GGTCTTCATCAGCGGGCACGTGCCGCCGCTGCCTTCGGCGCAACGCTGCCATGCGCTCGGCCAGGCGGTCGCCGGCGCGATTGCCTCGTGGCCGGCTTCGTTGCGCGTCGTGGTCATGGGCAGCGGCAGCTTCTCGCTCGAAGTCGCCGGCCCGCGCATGGCGCCCGGCCGCACCGACGGCGTGCCCGATCCCGATTGGGCGTTGCGGGTCATCGACTATCTCGAACAGCAGCGGATCGACAAGCTCATCAACGAGGCGACGCCGCGCCAGTTGCTGAAAGCCGGCAATGTCGGCGGCGAATTGCTCAACTGGATCGCGATGCTCGGCGCCATTGGCGACCGCAAGCCGAGCTACATCGCTCCGCAGATGCAGAACGGCCACGCCTACGGCGTCTGGCGGTGGAATTAACCGAAATTGCACCCATATCGCCGCGGCCGGAGACGGTTGCGTTTTGGGTGTGCAACCGTCATCATTGACGGCGAGCGGGGCCGCCAACGGTCCTTTCGCTCCAATCAGCAGGGAGGGATAGAATGGGATCGCGAAAAACGGCTATTTGCGCGGGGCTCTTGGCCGCAAGCGCCTTGGCGGCGTCGTCCGCCTGGGCGCAGGGCGGAAAACACGTCGCTTTTCTCGACGGACCGATCGCCGACAAGTATGTCGGCGCCATGACCAGCAACTTCACCGCGACCGCCAAGGCCGAGGGCCTGCAGGTCTCGGTGGTGCAAAGTCCGTTCGATCCGGCGCTGCAGGCGCGACAACTCGATGACGCGATCGCGCAAAAGGCCGATCTGATCGTGCTCATGATCATGAGCCAGAAGGCGCTCATTCCGGCGCTGACCCGCGCCAAGCAAGCGCACATTCCGGTTGTTCTCATCAATACGCCGATTCCGCAGACCGACCTGTTCACCGCCTTCGTCGGCGAAGACAGCAATCTCATGGGCTCCTATCCGGCCAAGGCGATCGGCGACGTGCTCAAGAAGAACGGCCGCATCCCGGCCAAAGTCGCCATTATCGCCGGCAGCATGGATGAAGGAATCGCGCCCGCCCGCGTGGCCGCGTTCAAGACCGAGATCGCCAAATATTCCGGCGTTTCCCTGGTCGCGGTGGAGGAAACCCATTGGGCTCCCCCGGAGGCGGAGCGCGCCGCCGGCCAGTTGCTCGCCCGCTTCTCCGGACAGGGCGGCCTCGACGCCATCTATGCCATGAACGACGCGCTCGCCAATGGCGCGGTCCAGGGAGCGGAATCGGCCGGCGTGAAGCTCGGGACGAACAAGGGCGAACTGGTCATCGTCGGGGGCAATTGCCTGGCGCCCGGCATCCAAGATATCGAGCAAGGCAAGATGTACGCGACGATACATTGGACGCCGATCAATCTCGGCCGCGACACGGCGAACACCGTGAAGAAGATCTTGTCCGGCGAGACCGTACCGAAGCGGCAGTCGCGCGGCATCGAGATCATCACCAAGGCGAACGTCGACAAATACAAGGCCGACTGCACTTTCTGACGTTCGACGAAATGCGCAAGCGGTGCGGCGCCCGACGCCGCACCGCTTTTTCGTGCGCGCCGTCGGTAGAGCGGGAGGACTTATCTTCGAATCGTTCATCTCGCTCCGAGCTTTGTATTGTCGCGCGCCCGGACCGAAAACCGGTTCCCACTTTTCCTGGACGCGCTCCAAATGCGCCGTTATCGAAGAAGCTTATTCGGCCGGCGACGTTTCGCCCGGCAAACCCACGCGTTCGAAAAGAACTTCCGTCCAAAAGCGCCGGATCGCGAACAGCCGCGGAGCGAGATCGACCGCATCGGCGATCGCCACCAGGAAAAGAACGCCGCCGGTGACGACGTCCTGCACCGCGGGCGGCGTTCCGATGGCGTCGAGGCCGGCGCTGAGCAGGCCGAGGACCAATACGCCGCCGATGATTCCGATCGGTGTGCCCTTGCCGCCGGCCAGCGAAACGCCGCCGATGATCGCCGCCGCGGTTGCCGGCACCAACGCGTCGGTCAGCGCCACTCCCGACGCGGCCGCCAAGCCGTAGCTCAAGAGAGCGCCGCAGAGCGCGGAGAGCATGCCGGAGCACGCGAATATTCCGGGAATGATGGCGCTGGTGCGAACGCCCGCCACCATCGCGGCGCGGCGGTCGCTCCCGGTCGCATAGACGTCGCGGCCGATCCGGGTGCGCGCCATGAAGAAGGCCGCGGCCAGGAAGGCGGCCAAGGTGACGATGCTGCGCGGCGACAGGACGTAGAGCACCGAATGGTTGACCGCCATGGCGACATCCATGCGCGCATAGCTGATCGAGAGGTTGCCGGTGATGACATAGGCGAGACCGCCGAGCGTCAGCAATCCGCCGAGCGTTACGCCGATCGAGCCGAGGCGCAGCCACACCATCAGCGCGCCCTGGAACAGCCCCCAGACCAAGCCGAAGAGAACGGCGAGCATGACGCCGAGCTCCGGGTAGCGGGTGCCGGTCAAAACCGCGATGCATCCCGACAGGCTCATCATGCCGCCGACCGAAAGATCAAACTCGCGGATGATCATCGACAGGCCGAGACCGAGCGCGATCGGCCCGATCGTGGCGAATTGCTGCAGGACGCTGAAGACCGTGGCGGTGGCGAAGAGATGGCCGCGGCCGGCGTCGAAGAGCCACAATATCAGGGCGATCAGCACCAGCAGCAGGTACGGACGCACGGAGCGGTTGGCGATGAGCGAGCGCATTCGTTTCAGGACTCGTCGGCGAGCGTCTGCAACATGATCACCAGCAGCACGATGACGCCGATCGCCAAATATTGCACCTGCGTGCTGAAGCCGTGCAGCAGCAACAGCACCTGGCAGACGGCGATGATGAAGGCGCCGACGAGGCTGCGGATCGCCGAGCCTTCGCCGCCGGAAATCGCCGTGCCGCCCACGAGCACGGCGCTGATCGCATGATAATCGTAACCGAGGCCGAGCTCCATGTCGCCGCTGGAATAGCGCGCCGCCATCAGGATGCCGGCGAGCGCCGTGCACAGACCGGTGGCGATATAGGCGCCGAGGACGATGCGGGCGGGGTCGAGGCCGGCGGCCAAGGCCGCCCGCCAATTGCTCCCGACCATGTAGAGTTGACGCCCGAAGCGCGTGAAGGAAAGGACGAACTGAGCCACGGCGACGGTAACGATGAAGGCAAACAGCGGCATCGGAACGCCAAGGACGCGTCCTTGCAGCGCCGCCGCCGCCGTGCCGTGCGGATAGACGCCGTGCCCCTGAGTGATCAGCGTCGCGCCGCCGGTGATGAGCGCCAGCGCCGCCATGCTGACGATGATCGGGTTGGCGCGGAAATAGCCGATCACCGCGCCCTGGATGCCGGTGAGCGCGGCGCCGAAGGCGAAGGCGACGATCATCGCGCCGACAAGGCCGAGCGGCAGGGCGGCGATGAACACGATTCCGCTGGTGGAGAGCGTCACGCCGAGCGCGAACGACATGATGTTGCCGCTCAAGGTGATGAAGGTCATGCCCACGGCGACGCAGCCGATGAACGAGGTTGTGTTCAACAGCGAGAACAGGCTGACGGCCGTGAAAAAGCCGGGCGTGGCCAACGCGACGGCGAGCAGCGCCACGACGGCGATGAGCCGAATCGCCACCAGCACCCGCCCGCGCCGCGAGTGCGGCAGCGGCACGCGCCAGGGCGCTTGCAGGACCTGCTCGCTCACGGCGCCGCGCCCGAGGGATGCGTGATGTCGGCGACGATGCGGTGCATGGTCACTTCGTTGCGCCGATAGCGGCCGACCTGGCGGCCGCGGTAGAGCGTGATCACGACGTCGCCGACGCCGACGATCTCCTCGAGATCGCTCGAGGACATCACCAGCGCATAGCCATCCGCGCAGAAGCTGCGCATGAGGCGGTAGATTTCCGCGCGCGCGCCGACATCGATGCCGCGGGTCGGCTCGTTCATGAGCAGCACGCCGTTCGCTTGCCGCTCGATGCAGCGGCCGAAAGCGAGCTTCTGCTGGTTGCCGCCGCTGAGTTCCTCGGCCCGCGCGCGCAGGCGCCGCCGGTCGATGCCGATGCGCTGCGCAAGCCGTCCGGCCGCCGCCCGCAACGCGGCTCCATGCAGAACGCCGAGCACCGAATGATCGCGCAGCCGCGTCGCCACCAGATTGTGCAGCACGCTGAGGCGACGAAACACGCCTTCGGCCGCGCGGTCGCCGGAAACGAACATGATGCCGCGTTGCGCCGCCCGCGACGGCGAGCCGAGCTTCAGCGGCTGGTCGTTGATCGAGACCCGTCCGCTCGCGTCATGCACCAAGCCGGCCAGCGCGGCG
>JASHRY010000395.1 GCA_030037105.1 Xanthobacteraceae bacterium | reverse complement strand
CAGGTGCGCTCCAGCGTGAAGAAACCTTGGGCGTGGCGAACCTTGCCATAGCCGCCGCACAGCGGACAGGCCTTCGGCTTGGTGCCGGACCTGGCGCCGGAGCCGGAGCAGGCTTCGCAGGTGACGGAGGTCGGGATACGCACCTGCGCCGTCTTGCCCGCATAGGCTTCGTGCAGGGAAATCTCCATATTGTAGCGCAGATCGGCGCCGCGCTCGCGGCCCGAGCCGCGGCCGCGGCGGCCGCTCATGCCGAACAGGTCGTCGAAAATATCCGAGAAGGTGGTGGCAAAGTCGGCGCCGAAACCGTGGGCGGCGCCCATGCCGGTGCCGTGCTCGAACGCGGCGTGGCCGAAACGATCATAGGCCGCCCGTTTGTCGGGGTCCCGCAAAACCTCGTAGGCCTCGTTGACCTCCTTGAACCGGTGCTCGGCCTCCTTGTCGCCGGGATTGCGATCCGGATGACAGGCCATCGCCTGCCTGCGGAAGGCGGCCTTGATGTCGCTGTCGCTCGCGGAGCGCTCGACCGAGAGAACGTCGTAGTAGCAGCGCTTGGCCATCACTCCCCACCCGATGAGGTCCGACCGTTCCGCTTCAAAAACGTGCACCCCCGTTTGGCTCGCGGGGGTGCAAATCTGACAAGTCGCGGCATGACGCGCCTCGCCGGCTCAGGCCGATTTCTTATTCTTCTTGTCGTCGTCGACTTCGGTGAACTCGGCGTCGACGACATCTTCCTTCTTGCCGTCGGCTGCGCCGGCGCCGCCGGGCGGCGGCTCGGCCGATTGCTTGTACATCGCCTCGCCGAGCTTCATCGAGGCTTGCGCCAAGGCATTGGTCTTTGCCGCGATCGCGGCCGCGTCGTTGCCTTTCAAGGCTTCCTTGAGATCGGCCATGGCGTTCTCGATCGCGCGCCGGTCGGCTTCTCCGACCTTCGCGCCGTGCTCGGCGAGCGTCTTCTCGGTCGAGTGGACGAGAGCCTCGGCGTGATTCTTGGCCTCGACCTCGGCCTTGCGCTTCTTGTCCTCTTCGGCGTGCGCCTCGGCATCCTTGACCATGCGCTCTATATCGCCTTCGGACAGGCCGCCCGAGGCCTGGATGCGGATCTGCTGCTCCTTGCCGGTGCCTTTGTCCTTGGCCGACACGTTGACGATGCCGTTGGCGTCGATGTCGAAGGTGACCTCGATCTGCGGCACGCCGCGCGGCGCCGGGGGAATGCCGATCAGGTCGAACTGGCCGAGCAGCTTGTTGTCGGCCGCCATCTCGCGCTCGCCCTGGAACACGCGGATGGTCACCGCGGTCTGGCCGTCCTCGGCGGTGGAGAAGACCTGGCTCTTCTTGGTCGGGATCGTGGTGTTGCGGTCGATGAGCCGGGTGAACACGCCGCCCAGCGTCTCGATGCCGAGCGACAGCGGCGTCACGTCGAGCAGCAGCACGTCCTTGACGTCGCCCTGGAGCACGCCGGCCTGGATCGCGGCGCCGACCGCGACCACCTCGTCGGGATTGACGCCCTTGTGCGGCTCCTTGCCGAACAATTGCTTGACGATCTCCTGCACCTTGGGCATGCGGGTCATGCCGCCGACCAGGACGACCTCATTGATCTCGGCCGCGGACAGGCCGGCATCCTTGAGCGCCTGCCGGCAGGGCTCGATCGTCTTTTGCACCAAGTCATCGACCAGCGCCTCGAACTTGGCGCGGGTGAGCTTCATGGTCAGATGCTTCGGTCCCGAGGCGTCGGCGGTGATGAACGGCAGGTTGATCTCGGTCTGCGTGGTGGAGGAGAGCTCGATCTTGGCCTTTTCCGCCGATTCCTTGAGCCGCTGCAAAGCGAGCTTGTCGCGGCGCAGATCGATACCCTGCTCCTTCTGGAACTCGTCGGCCAGATAATTGACCAGCCGCATGTCGAAATCCTCGCCGCCGAGGAAGGTGTCGCCGTTGGTCGACTTCACCTCGAACACGCCGTCGCCGATTTCGAGAATGGAAATATCGAAGGTGCCGCCGCCGAGGTCGTAGACCGCGATCGTGCCCGTCTTTTGCTTGTCGAGCCCGTAAGCGAGCGCTGCCGCGGTCGGCTCGTTGATGATGCGCAAGACTTCAAGGCCGGCGATCTTGCCGGCGTCCTTGGTCGCCTGGCGTTGCGCGTCATTGAAATAGGCGGGAACGGTGATGACGGCCTGCTCGACCTTCGCGCCGAGATAGGCTTCCGCCGTCTCCTTCATCTTCTGCAGCACGAAGGCGGAAATCTGCGAGGGCGAGTAGCTCTTGCCCTCGATCTCGACCCAGGCGTCGCCGTTGGAGGCGCGGACGATCTTGTAGGGAACGAGCTTCTTGTCCTTCTCCACCATCGGGTCGTCATAGCGCCGGCCGATCAGGCGCTTGACCGCAAAGATCGTGCGCTCGGGATTGGTGACCGCCTGGCGCTTCGCCGGCTGGCCGACCAGCCGCTCGCCCTCGTCCGTAAAAGCGACGATGGAGGGCGTCGTGCGCATACCCTCGGCGTTCTCGATGACCTTCGGCGTCTTGCCTTCCATGACGGCGACGCACGAATTCGTGGTCCCGAGATCGATGCCGATGACCTTGGCCATGGTGCTCATCCTCTCTTTTCCGGCAGGTCGGGGGCAGGCCCAAAGGCGCCCGCGTCCAACCCCCTCACAATCTCACCCTTGCCCGGGCAATGACCAGGCGATTTCCCTTGGCTCATATAGGAGGGCGTCAACGCCCCGCAAGGCAGGATTGCCGATGCGCGGCGCCTTAACCCGCTTCCCTGCGCTAGCCCGCCATTAAGGAAAACCTGCCACGATGGGCGCGGGCGGGAGGCACGGCTGCTCGACCGGCCGAGGACACGATGTGAACGCGCAACAGCTATTGATCGCACAAATCTCCGACCTGCACGTCAAGCCCCCTGGGCAACTCACCTCCGGGCGCGTCGACACCGCAACGGCGCTGGAGCGCTGTATCACCGAGCTTAACCGACTGACACCGCGTCCGGACCTCGTGGTGATCTCCGGCGATCTCGTCGATATCGCGGTTGCGGAATCCTACGATCATCTCATCCGTCTGCTGGCGCCGTTGGAGATTGCGTTTGCGGCAATCCCAGGCAACCACGACGACCGCGACCTCATGCGCGCTGCTTTGCGCGGTTGTCGATTTGCACGTCCGAGCGGCACGCTCGATTGCATGCGCACGATCCGCGGCGTCGACGTCATCCTGCTGGACTCCGTCGTCCCCGGCGCGGCATACGGCAAGCTCGATCCCGAGACCTTGACATGGCTCGATGCGACATTAGGCGCATCCTCGACGCGGCCTGCGCTCCTGTTCCTGCACCATCCCCCTTTTGTGACCGGCATCCGCGATATGGACAAAGACAACTTACGCAACAGCGATGAGCTTGCGGTCATTCTGCGCCGGCACGAGCGGGTGCGATTGATCGCGGCCGGTCACGTTCATCGCGCCGTGGCAACGACATTCGCGGCGCGACCGGCGACCATTTGTCCGGCACCTAACCTCGCCGTCACCCTCGATCTTGACGAGCAGTTGCCGCTGTCATTTCGGATCGAGCCTGCGTTTCATCTTCACGTCTGGTTTTCGGATGATCGCTTCGGAAACGTCGTTACGCATTGGATACCGATTGGAGACTTCGGCGGACCCTATCCGTTTTTCGGCAGCGACGGGCGATATCTCTAGACCGAGCCGCGATCGGCGCCCGGCCATCCGGTCAATCGTGAAGCCAACCGGCACCACTCAAAATTCGTTAATCGTTCTTTGCTAGCGACACGCCATGCGCGTCATATCGGCCGACTCCGACGTTTTGCGCGCCGGCTCCCGCCTGGTGTGGATGCTGATTGCGGCCATGGCTTTCGCCGCCGCCACTGCATGTTGGGCCGCCGGGCTGTCGATTACCTGGCAAACCTTCCCAACCATCCCCGCGGTAATTGCGGGCTGCGCCGCGGTGACTTTGTTCTATCGTTTCTTTCGGCCCGATCCGGGAATCCTCTACGCCACGGAATTGATCACCCAGATACTCCTGATTATTTTTCTCGGCGAACTGCTCGCCTATGACGCCGCGGCGGCGGGACTACCTTATCGCGACGCCGAACTACTTGCCGCCGACCGCTGGCTTGGCTGCAATCTGCAAGCCTATCTTGGTTTCGTCGACTCCCGCCCTTGGCTCGCGCGGCTCAGTTTGGTCGCGTATATGACGATGCTGTGGCAGGCGCCGATTGTTTTCGCCATCCTGTCGCTGGCCGGGCGCGTCGAACGACTCCAGGACTTTGCCGTTTCATTGATCGTTTCGCTGGAGGTCACTATCGTGATCTTTGCGCTGTTCCCGGCGCGCGGCTGGTATGGTTATCTTCACATCGACCCCACCGCATTTCCCCACCTGACGTTCTTCGCGACCTTTGTCTCCCATCTTGAGGATGTGCGCGGCGGCGTGCTTCGCGCGATACCCATCGACGATATCCGCGGCGTCATCAGCTTTCCGAGCTATCATGCCGCCGCAGCGGTGCTCGCCGTCTGGGCGCTGTGGCCGATTCGCTTCATTCGCTGGCCCCTGTTGATATTGAATGTGCTGATGATCGCTTCAACGCCGATCGAAGGCACGCATTACTTTGTCGACGTTATCGGCGGCATCGTCGTCAGCGCGTGCTCCGTGCTGGTCGTGGTCTGGACCCGCCATGCAATCGATCGCCATTGCACTCAAAGCGCGCATATCCACTCCATCGCCGAAGGCCTGGCCGGGCCAGCGAGCGCCAATTTGGCGTAGAGATTCTCGACCACTTCGTGCCAAAGCGACGCTTCCCGCCATAATTCGCGCCATAATCCCGGCGGGCGAAGAGAGCAGAGAGAGAGGAAGAGAGAGAGAGATACCGCGGTCTCGTGACCGTGAGTGAAATCACTATGAAGTCAGCCGCTGCGCCGGAGATCGACAAGCAACCTGTGCCGATAGCAACGGGCCAGAGCGGTCTTCGCTTCCATCCCGGCTATCTCGATCGCATGCAGCAGGAGACGCTGCTCGCCGAACTGCGGCAGGTGTTGGCCGCCGCTCCGCTCTACACGCCGCGCCTGCCGCACTCGGGACGGCCGATGTCGGTGCGCATGTCGAATTGCGGGCGGCTCGGCTGGGTTTCGGATGAAAACGGCTATCGCTACCAGCGTACGCATCCCGAGACCGGTCGGCCCTGGCCGCCGATGCCGGCGGCGCTCGTTGCCCTGTGGGACGAGCTCGGCCGATATCCGCACGCGCCGGAAGCGTGCCTCGTCAACTTCTACGGCCCGGCGGCGAAGATGGGGCTGCATCAGGATCGCGACGAAGAAGACTTCGCTGCGCC
>JASHRY010000394.1 GCA_030037105.1 Xanthobacteraceae bacterium | reverse complement strand
GCGCGCGATCGCGCTTTCAGCTTCGTCTATCCGCACCTCATCGCGGCATGGCGGCGGGCCGGTGCCGAGATCATGCCGTTTTCGCCGCTCGCCGACGAGCCGCCGCCCGCGAGCGCCGATAGCTGCTGGCTACCCGGCGGCTATCCGGAGCTGCACGCCGCAACGCTCGCCGCCGCCCACCGCTTCTCGGCCGGATTGCGGCGTTTCGCGCAGACGCGCCCGGTCCATGGCGAGTGCGGCGGCTACATGGTCCTGGGCGAAAGCCTCGAAGACGCCGCCGGACAACGCCACGCCATGGTCGGATTGCTCGGCCATGCGACGAGCTTCGCCGCGCGCAAGCTGCATCTCGGTTATCGCACCGCGCGGCTTCTCTGCGACAGCGTTCTCGGCCGCGAGGGAACGCGGGTGCGCGGTCACGAATTCCATTATGCCTCGCTCACCTCCGCCGGGCTCGATGAGCCGTTTGCCGAGCTTGCCGGCAGCGAAGGCCGCCCAGAGAAAGCGGGCGGTCGCCGCGGCCATGTCACCGGTGCGTTCTTTCACGCCATCGCGGCGGCGGAGACGTGAGGCGAAGCGATCGTCACGACGTGCAGGCAGCGGCGCCGTCCGCGGGGCCGAATGAACGCACCGCGGGACCTTCATGGATAAATCACAATAGCGGCGCGGGCTCAGGTCTCGAATTTGCCGGAACGCCCCGCGCCTTCGGCGAAACGCCGCGCGCCTGCTGCTCCTTCGGTGGCGACGATCGGCACGCCGTGACGTCCTTCCTCGCGCAGCGCCGTCGCCAGCGGCAGGTCCCATTGCCGGTAGGCCGAGGCGCGGTCCGCAAGCATGCAACGTTGCGGAAAAGCCGCGATTTCGCGCGCGAGCCGCTCGGCCGTCTGGCGCGACGTGCCGTCCGCGACCAGCCGGTTCGCAAGACCCATGTCGAACGCCTCGCGCGCGCCAACGGGCCGGCCGGTCAGGACCATGTCGAGAGCGCGACCCATGCCGACGATGCGCGGCAAGCGCACGGTCCCGCCGTCGAGCAGCGGAATGCCCCAGCGGCGGCTGAAGACGCCGAAAACGGCGCTCTCCTCGACGACGCGCAGGTCGGCAAGCAACGCCAGTTCGAGCCCGCCGGCGACCGCGTAGCCGGCGACCGCCGCGATCAGCGGCTTGGCGAGCGCCAGCCGCGTCGGACCCATCGGACCCGTGCCGCCGCCCTCGGAATCAAGCTCATTGCGCCGTTCCGGATCCTCGATCGCCGTCAGGTCCGCGCCCGCGCAAAACGTGCCGTGCTCGCCGTACAACACCGCCACGCGCTGGCTCTCGTCGCGCTCGAAGCGCAGAAACGCGTCGCGCAACAGCGCCGCCATCGGGCGGTCGACGGCGTTGCGCCGCTCCGGGCGGCTCATCACTATCGTAGAAACCGCGCCTTCGATCTCGGTGCGAACGCTCGCAGGCATCCGCGCATTAAATCCGGCAAGATCGCGGCCGGCAATGGGATCGCATGTCGGGAATGGCGGCGGACGCCGTGGCGGACACGGCCCTGACGGCGCACCGCGAACGCGTTAGTCTGCGACGCCGTCCCGACGAAGGGACGGCGAAGACATCAGGAGAATCGCCATGTCATCGTCCGGGCTTCGTCTCGCGGCCATCACCGTCGCTTCGGCGTGCGCCTGCGCGTGGGCAATGCCCGCGGATGCCCAACTGCTCAACCACAAGGACCTGACCGCCTCCATCGCCATGACCATCGCGCAAATCGCGATCGAGACCTGCAAGGCCAACGGCTATGCCGTGTCGGCCACCGTGGTCGGTCGCAACGGCGAGATTATCGTGCAGGTGCGCGGCGACGACACCCCGCCGCACACGATGGAGAACAGCTTCCGAAAGGCCTATACGGCGCGCACATTGCGCAGCCCTTCGGGCGCGCTGGCCGATCGCGTGAAAGCCGATCCGACTACTCCCTATGTCCATCTCACGAATATCATCGCCTTCCGGGGCGCTCTGCCGATCAAGGTGGATGGCCAAGTCATCGGTGCGGCCGGCGCTTCCGGCGCGCCGGGCGGCGACAAGGACGAAGCCTGCGTCAAGGCCGGGATCGACAAGGTGGCCGATCAGTTGAAGTAATGAACATGCGCCGTCATCGCGACGGGCATGGAGCGCTTTCGGGATGGTCTGGCTCGCCCGCAATAACGTGCCGAGCTTTAATTCGCCAGGCGCAGCGGCGCGGCGGTCAGGTCCCGCAGCGCCGCGAAAGTAAGGCCGGGCGCCATTTCGCGAACCACAAAACCGTCGGCGGCAACGTCGATCACGGCGAGATCGGTATAGACGCGCTTGACGACGCCGAGAGCGGTGAGCGGATAAGTGCAGCGGCGCAGAAGCCTACTCTCGCCGGTCTTGGTCGTGTGCTCCATCAGCACCCAGATTTGTTTGGCGCCGACCGCGAGGTCCATGGCTCCGCCTACGGAAGGCATGGTATCGTCGGCGGACGTTGACCAATTGGCAAAATCGCCGTTCTCGGCGACCTGAAAGGCCCCAAGCACGCAGAGGTCGAGGTGCCCGCCGCGGATGATGGCGAAACTGTCGGCATGATGCATGTAGGACCCGCCGGGAACGAGCGTGACGTATTTCTTGCTGGCGTTGATCAGCCAGCGATTGATCTGATCGGGCTCCGGCATCGGGCCCATGCCGAGAACGCCGTTCTCCGAGTGGATGACGATTTCGCGCTCCGCCGGCACGTGGTTCGCCACCAGCACCGGAATGCCGATGCCGAGATTGACGTAAAAGCCTTCCGGGATGTCGCGCGCGGCGCGCGCGGCGATGTCGTTCCGCGTCCATGGCTTGCAGGCGGCCAAGCCATTTAATTTCGCGCGCATGTGGGCCTTCACGTCAAGCCTCCTCACGTCACCACCGGCTCGCCGTAGGGTACGTGCACCACGCGATCGACAAAAATCCCGGGCGTGACGACTTTTTCCGGATCGAGCGCGCCAAGCTCGACAATGTGCTGCGCTTGCGCAATGGTCAATTTCGCCGCCGCCGCCATGACCGGATTGAAATTCCGGGCAGACGACCGATAGGTGAGGTTGCCCCAGCGGTCCGCCTCCCAGGCCTCGATCAGCGCGACATCGCCGAACAGTGCCTGTTCAAGGACGTAGTGTCGGCCGGAGAATTCACGCACCTCCTTGCCTTGGGCAAGCTTCGTCCCTACCGAAGTTGGCGTATAGAAGGCCGGGATGCCGGCGCCGGCCGCGCGCATGCGCTCGGCCATCGTGCCCTGCGGCACGACTTCGAGCTCGATGCGGCCTTCGCGATACAGCCGCTCGAACACCACGGGATCCGTGGTGCGCGGATATGAGCAGATGATCTTGCGCACCCGGCCGGCCTCCAGAAGCCGCGCCAGGCCGGTGTGACCGACGCCGGCATTGTTGGCGACGACGGTCAGCTCCTTTGCGCCCTGCTCGATCAAGCCGTCGATCAGCGCATTAGGCTGGCCGATGCTGCCGAAACCACCGATCAGCACGACTGAGCCGTCGCGGATTGCGGCCATCGCCGCGGCTATGGTTTGCACGATCTTGTCGATCATCGGTAACGCCAGGTGGTGCGACGCCGGCTGGTGGCCGGTATTATCCCACGACGCGCACCCGGGCGCCGTCGGCAAAAGCCGGCATCAGCTCGCGCGCGAAGTAGCGCTGCGCCTCGAGCCGGCGCTCGAACGCGGCGTCCTTGTCGGCCTTATCCTTGGCGACGTAGAAGGCGCGGGCGATGCCGACATCCATAGGATCGAAAGCGCGGCCGTCGCTGGCGCTGCCGAAAAGACCAAACCGCATCAGCGGACCCCTAGTGCGCCGACAATCTAGCCGGAAACACCGGCTTTTTGAAACCGGCCGCACGGTGGTGCGACGGCGCCGAGAAGGGCGTCATATCGCGAGACGAGATCGTTCAGCGTCTGGCGCACTTCGAACGACTGCGATACGCTACCGCGCAGGAAATTATCCGCATTTAGCGCCTGCGCGCGCGGGCAAAAAGGACTATCGGGTTTCCACCCAAAAATGATTGCGATGAAACGCGTCAAATCCGCGCGTTGACGTCGGAGCCTGTCGATGGATCAAAAAATTCTGCTCCGCCAGCGGCTACGCCAGTCGATGGACGACGAGATCGCGACCCGCACCAAGGCCCATCAGAGCAAAATCGCTCTCTTCAAGAGCGCCCTGGCGAAGCGGACCGCCGCTGGTGTTGCGGCGCCGGCGGCACCGCTCGCGATCCTGGCGCACGGCGATTCCTGGTTCGATTATCCGCTGTCCGGCAACGACCCAAGCCTGGCTCCCACCGACATCGTGGCACAACTGGCATCGATGGGAAACGTAAATCCGAACATCCTCAACCTTTCGCAATGGGGCGATGCGACCACGGCGGAAATGTCGTGGCCCAAGCAGCAACGCATGATCACCGCTCTTACCGAGCCGGCAAACTGGCTCGGCGGCAAGCCCGATGCCATTCTGTTCTCCGGCGGCGGCGACGATATAGCTGGCGATCAATTCTGCATCTATCTCGACTACGATACCTTCAGCACCGCGGGATTGAACGCGCAAAGGTTCCAGGACGCGCTCGACATGGTCGAGGCGTCGTATCTCGATCTGTTTGCATTCCGCGACCGTTACGCGCCCGGCGTGCCGATCTTCGGCCACTGTTATGATTTTGCGATTCCCAACGGAGCTCATCCCGTTTGCGCCGGACCGTGGCTGAAGCCGGCTTGCGACTTTTGCGGCTATGACCTTGCGCAGGCAACCGCGATCGTCCGCCAGGCACTGACCAAGTTCAGGAATTTGCTGATGACGCTCTCCGACGATCATGCCAACGACTTCATCCTCGTCGATACCCAGGGCACGCTGCAAACGGCCGATTGGGCGAACGAGCTGCATCCCTTTCCGCAGGGATTCAAGAAGATCGCCGGGAAATTCGTCGACGCGTTGCGGAATCATTTTCCCGGCAGAATCTGATCCGCGCCCTTCGTCCGGGAAGGGTGGACTGAAGTCACGCCGTAGCCATTAGCCGTAGTGATGGCGTAAGGTTTCTTGGTGGAGCATGTTCTTTTCGGAAATCCGGTTCTCACTTTTCCGGGTCTTGCGCTAGAAACAAGGCGGAGGTCGCCGACGATGAGGCGGGCGCGCGAAGTCAAGGCTGCCGGGCAGTGGGCGGACGAGATCGCCGTCGATACCATCACCCTTGACGCGCAGGAACGTCATCGCCGCCGCGTCGTCCTGACCGGCGAGGGCGGCACGAAGTTCCTGCTCGACCTGCCGCAGGCAAGGGCGTTGCGCCACGGCGACGGCCTCATCCTCGACGACGGCGCCGTCGTGCGCGTCGCCGGCCGGCCGGAGCCGCTCGTCGAGATCGCGGCCGCCAATGCCCGCGAATTGGCGCGGCTCGCCTGGCACATCGGCAATCGTCACGTCGACGTTGAGATCGTCGGCGACCGGCTGCGCATCCGGCGCGACCATGTGATCGAGGACATGCTGCGCGGGCTCGGCGCGAGTCTCTCACCGATCGAGGCGCCGTTCGAGCCCGAGCACGGCGCGTATCACAGCGGCGATCATCACAACCACGGTCATGGCGGCCGTCATCACGGTCACGACGATGGCTAAAGCGCTGCTCCGCTCCTCGCCGCGAAAGCGAGGACCCAGAAAGGCGGTTGTCGCGCGGCCCGGCGACGGAACAAATCCGGATTCCCGCCGGAGTGGGAACGAACGGACCGAGCGCGTCGATGCCGCGGCGCTCTACCGGTTGATGGCCTGGCTGTCGCCGGCCTATCCGGTCGGCGCCTTCTCCTATTCGGGCGGCATCGAATGGGCGGTGGAGGCCGGCGACATCAAGGACGCCGCAACGCTGCGGGAGTGGCTCGCCGTGATGATCGGCGAGGGCGGCGGTTTTGCCGACGCGGTCCTCTGCGCGCACGCCCATCGCGCGATCGCGGCGAATGATGACGCCGCGCTCACCGCCGTGGCCGAACTCGCCGCCGCCTTCGTCCCGTCGAAGGAACGTTTCCTGGAGACAACGGCGCAAGGCCGCGCGTTTCTCGAAGTGACCCGCACGGCATGGCCCTGCCCGGCGCTCGCGCGCCTTGAGATCGCCTGGGGTGGGCCGGTCGCTTTGCCCGTCGCCGTGGGTGTGGCCTGTGCCGGGCACGGCATCGCGCGCGCGCCGGCGCTGCACGCTTTTCTGCACGCGCTCGCGGCGAACTGGATTTCCGCGGCCGTGCGGCTGGTGCCGCTCGGCCAGACCGACGGCCAGCGCGTTCTCTGCGCGCTCGAAGGCGCGGTCGCGGCGACCGTCAGGCGGGCTATGGCCACGCCGCTCGACGAGGTCGGCACCTGCGCCTTTCGCGCCGACCTCGCCGGCATGCGGCACGAGACCCAATACACGCGGCTGTTCAGGAGCTGAGAACCGCAATGACGCACTCGCACGGTCCCTTGCGCGTCGGTGTCGGCGGCCCGGTCGGCTCGGGCAAGACCGCGCTCATGGACGCGCTGTGCAAGCGCCTGCGCGACCGCTACGAGATCGCGGCGATTACGAACGACATCTACACCAAGTGGGACGCCGAATTTCTGGTGCGCTCGGGCGCGCTCGCGCCCGAGCGCATCGCCGGCGTGGAGACCGGCGGCTGCCCGCACACCGCGATCCGCGAGGACGCCTCCGCCAACCTCGCCGCCATCGCCGACATGCGGGAAAAATTTCCCGGCCTCGATCTCGTGCTCATCGAATCGGGCGGCGACAATCTCGCCGCGACGTTTTCGCCCGAGCTTGCCGACCTCACGATCTACGTGATCGACGTGGCCGCCGGCGACAAGATCCCGTCGAAGGGTGGCCCGGGCATCACCCGCTCCGACCTCCTCGTCATCAACAAGATCGACCTTGCACTCCATGTCGGCGCCTCGCTCGAAACCATGGAGCGCGAGTCGAAACGCATGCGCGGCGCCCGGCCGTTCGTCTTCACCAATCTGCGCGCCGGCAAGGGCGTGGAAGAGATCGCGCGCTTCATCGAGGAGAAGGGCGGGCTGGGGGTGGCGTAGTTCGTCCTTCCCCGTGAAACGGGGAAGGAGTTAAGCCCGCCCCGCATATTTTCTGGCCGCTTCGAGGTTCCCGAAGCTCTGCACCGGGGCGCACATCAGGAAGCGGTAGCCCTCCTTGATGATGCGCTCGGCATTGCCCTGCTCGACATGCGGGTGGCCGACCACCACGTTGTGTTTCTTGCAGGTGTCGACGATGCGCTTCATCCACTCGAGCACGATCTTGTGCTCGTATTGCCGCGGATAGCCGAGCTCCTGCGACAGGTCGCCTTCGCCGATCAGGATGCAGCCGATGCCCGGCACGTTCGCAAGGATGTCGTCGAGGTTCTCGACGCCGCGCGTATCCTCGATCTGCAGGATGCAGAAGATTTCGCCCTGCGGATTGAGCGGCCACACGTCGGCCTTCCGGTAATAGTCCTGCTGGGTGAGGCCCCAATAGCGCGCCGCCGTGGTCGGGCCGTCGCCGCGGATGCCGGCGGGCGCGTAGTTCGCGGCGCTCCTGAGCCGCGGATAACGGCAGGCGCCGACCGCATTGGCCGCTTCTTCCACCGTCGAAATGTGCGGAAACACGATTCCGTAGCAGCCCATGTCGAGAGCCTGCTTCGCCTGCCATTGCGCCAGCTCGACGCCGTTCACGGGAACACGGGCCATCGGCGTCACGCCGGGTGCAACGGAGCCCGCCTTGGCGATCTGCGCCCGGTTGAGCATGTATTGCAGGCAATCGCGAAGGAGCCGGCCGTCCCACGGCTGATGCTCCATCTCGAACACGCAGCCGTCGTATTTGGACGCGCTCATCGCGATGGCGCTGTTGAGCTCGGCGGGCGTGAAACAAGCGAGCCCATGCTGGCCCGCTTCGAGCGCGCGGATGACACCGTTAAGTCGCGGCAGTTCGACCATTCCCCGTCTCCCGTGATGCGGGTGGCATCCTATAAGAGCGCCGTCCCGGTTTGACAATCGCGCGGCGCCCCGTAGCATCCGCCCGTGCATAACCTACGCGGCGAAACCTCATGATCATCGATTGCCACGGTCATTACACCACCGAGCCCCACGACCTGAAGCGCTTCCGGCAGGAGCAGACCAAGGCCGCCCAGAGCAGGACGCCGCCGCCGTCGCGATCGTTGCTGAAGATTTCCGACGACGAGATCCGCGACAGTCTCGAAGGCGCGCAGCTCAAGCTGCAGCGAGCGCGCGGCACAGATCTGACCATCTTCTCGCCGCGCGCCTCCGGCATGGGCCATCATATCGGCGACGAGAGCGTGAGCCTGGAATGGTCGCAGATCTGCAACGACCTCATTCATCGCGTGTGCACGCTCTACCCCAATAATTTCATCGGCGTCTGCCAATTGCCGCAGTCGCCGGGCGTGCCGCCGAAAAATTCCGCCGCCGAGCTCGAGCGCTGCGTTACGCAACTCGGCTTCGTCGGCTGCAACCTCAATCCCGATCCGTCGGGCGGCTATTTCAATTCGCCGCCGCTCACCGACAAATGGTGGTATCCGTTCTACGAGAAGATGGTCGAGCTCGACGTGCCGGCGATGATCCACGTGTCGGGCTGCTGCAATCCGGCGATGCACACCACCGGCTCGTATTATCTCAACGCCGACACCATGGCGTTCATGCAGCTCATCCTGTCCGATCTGTTCAAGGATTTTCCCACGCTCAAGCTTATCATCCCCCATGGCGGCGGCGCGGTGCCGTTCCATTGGGGCCGCTTCCGCGGCATCGCCCTGGCCAACGGCCGGCCCGAGCTGGTCGAGATCATCCGCGACAACATCTTCTTCGACACCTGCGTCTATCACCAGCCGGGCATCGACCTGCTGACCGAGGTGGTGCCGGCCGACAACATCCTGTTCGCCTCCGAGATGCTCGGCGCGGTGAAGATCGTCGATCCGAAGACCGGACGCTATTTCGACGACACCAAGCGCTACATCGACGAGGCGCCAGTGCTGAGCGACGCCGATCGGCGCAAGATTTTCGAAGGCAACGCCCGCAGGGTATACAGCCGCCTCAAGACCAAGGCGGCGGCGACGAAGGCGGCGGTTTAGGGCGTCATCGCATTGGCCAAGCCGCGACGAAAGCGAAAAGAGCGCAAATCCCACCTCGTCAGGTTCGGCCACCGCGAGATCGAGACCCTCGGCTTACGTCCGGGCTTCTGGACCGATCTTTATCATCGGTCGATGACCGTTTATTGGCCGGTGTTCTTCGGCAGCGCGGCGCTGGTGTTCGTCGTGCTCAACGCCGTCTTTGCCTTCTTCTATTCCCTCGGCGACAAACCAATCGCCAACGTCGCCGCCGACAATCCGCTCGACCTCTTCTACTTCTCGATCGAAACGCTGGCGACGGTCGGCTACGGCGACATGCACCCGCAGACCGATTACGGCCATCTCGTCGCCACCGTCGAAATCTTCACCGGCATGTGCTTCCTCGCGGTGCTGACCGGGTTGGTGTTCGCCCGCTTCTCGCGGCCGCGCGCCCGCTTCGTTTTCGCCGAGCATCCGGTGGTGGCGCGGCACGACGGCCGCCCCACGCTCATGATCCGCATGGCCAACGCGCGCCACAACACGATCTCCAGGGCGAGCGCACGGCTTTGGCTCGTCCGCGCCGAACGCACCAAGGAAGGCGATCAGTTGCGCCGCTTTTATGAACTCAAGCTCGATCGCCACGAGCATCCCATGTTCGTGTTGAGCTGGATGCTCTTTCATATCATTGACCAGGACAGCCCGCTGCATGGAATGGGCGCGTCCGATCTTGCCGAAACCGAAGCTTTGTTGGTGCTCAACGTCGGCGGCGTCGACGACAGTTCCGCGCAGCAACTCTATGCCCGGCACGTCTATGGCGCCCACGACGTGCGCTGGCAGCATCGTTATCGGGACATCACCAGCGTCTCGCCGCAGGGCCGGCTGCTGCTCGACTACACCAAGTTCCACGATGTGGTGCCGGAAGAATGATCGGGGGCCGGCAACAGCGATGTGCCTCCTTGCCTCCGCCCGGCCGCCATCCATCTATTTGCAGTCACGCGACGCCCCGGTGGGCGGATCAAGAGAGGTCAACCATGTCCATTCGGCCGGTCAAGCGCATCGTTTCGTCCAAGCCCACGATCGAAGGCGCCGGCGTGCATCTGCGCCGCGCCTTCGGCTTCGGCGAGACTTCCGAATTCGATCCGTTTCTGCTGCTCGATGATTTCCGCAACGACCGGCCGGATCAGTATCGCGCCGGCTTTCCCTGGCATCCGCATCGCGGCATCGAGACGATCACCTATGTGCTGGCGGGAAACGTCGAGCACGGCGACAGCCTGGGTAATCACGGCAGCCTCGGCGCCGGCGACGTGCAGTGGATGACGGCCGGGCGCGGCATTCTCCACCAGGAAATGCCGCAGGGCGACGCGCAAGGCCGCATGCACGGCTTCCAGCTCTGGGCCAACCTCCCCTCCTCGCTGAAGATGACGGCGCCGCGCTACCAGGACATCAAGGCCGCCGAAATTCCGGAAATCATCGATGACGACGGTACCCGCGTGCGCGTCGTCTGCGGCGATTTCCGGGGCCGGCGCGGCCCGGTCGAGGGCGTCGCCGCCGCCCCGCGCTATCTCGATATTTTCGTGCCGCCGGGCAAGCGCAAAACCCTGCCGGTCGAGCTCGAGCGGCACGCCTTCGCCTATGTGTTCGAAGGCTCCGGCAGCTTCCGCGCCGCCTCTGCGCCCTTCGGCGTGCTCACGGAGAAAATCGACGGCGCCGACGACACTCTGGTGCGCGAGCAGACCGGCAATCGTTCGCTCGTCCTCTTCGACAGCGGCGACGAAGTCACGGTACAGGCCGGGGAGGACGGCATTCGCTTTCTCCTCGTCTCCGGCAAGCCGATCAAGGAGCCGGTCGCCTGGTACGGTCCGATCGTGATGAACACGCAGGCCGAATTGCAGCAGGCGGTCGCGGAGCTGCGCAGCGGCACGTTCATCAAGTGATCCGATCCGTCACCCGGAAGCGCGCGGCGCGCCGCGGAGGCGATTAAGCCGGCTGCGCCGGCGCTGTGCGCCGGATGAAGCCGCGCTGCGGATCGTAGCCGGTGACCGCGAGCAAGAAGAACAGCGCCGTCGCGCCCATGACCACCAGCGTCGCGACCGGATCGAGCGTTCGGTAAAGGGAAAAGCGGATCAGCTCCACCGCATAGGTGAAAGGGTTGACGAGCGACACCTCATAGAGGAGTTGCGAACCGCCTTCGCGCAATTGCGAGAGAGGATAAAGCGCCGGGGAAAAGAAGAACATCGGGAACATCACGAAATTCATAGCGCCGGCGAAATTCTCCACCTGGTGGATATAGACCGACAAGAACAACCACAGCGCGCCGAGCATGAGCCCTGAGAGGATCAGCGCGGGAAGAACGGCGATCCAGCCGGTCGGCTCGAACGTGACGCCGAAGGCGATGCACACGGCGAGAAATACGTAGCAGGTGATGACCGACAGCGCCGTTCCGGCCGCGAGCTTGCAGGCGAGCAGCACCCAGCGCGGCAGCGGCGCAGTGAGCAAAAGCCGCATCACGCCCACCTCGCGGTCGTAGACCATCGACAGCGAAGACTGCATACCGTGGAACAGGAGGATCATGCCGAGCAGGCCGGGTACGATATAGATCTCGTAGCTGATGTGGGCCTTGTAGGGCGGGATGACGGAGGCGCCCAACCCGTTGTGGAAGCCGGCCGCGAACACCGCGAGCCAGATCAGCGGGCGCACCAGCGCGGCAAGAAGCCGGCCGCGCTGCTGCACGAACTTTGTCGTCTCGCGCATGGTGACGGCGCGCAGCGCGCGCATGACGTGAACGAGATGCATGGCGTTTGAATTGTATAACTTTGCTTTCGAGCGGCCTTCATTGCGTCGCCGCCCAGCTAAGTTTTAGCTAAGCTTTAATGGCGACGGCCGGCAAGGCCGGGCGGGGGACGAATGACGACGGATGAACGCACACCGGCGCTGCTGCTCGACAGGGTCGTCAAGAGCTATGGAGCGATCCGGGCAGTGGACGGGGTCAGCCTTACGGCTTCCGCCGGCGAGTTCATCGCCCTGCTTGGCCCGAACGGGGCGGGCAAGACCACCCTGTTCCAGCTTCTTTCCGGGCTGTTCGTGCCCGATTCCGGCCGCATCGAAATCATGGGCCACGATATGCTGCGCGATCCGGTGCCGGCGTTGGCGATGCTCGGCATCGTCTTTCAGCAGCCGACCCTCGATCTCGAACTTTCGGTGACCGGCAATCTCCTGTTCCATGCCGGACTGCACGGCCTGCCGCGCGCGGTGGCGAAATCGCGCATCGAGGCGGAGCTGGCGCGGCTCGGATTGATCGACCGCGCGCACGACAAGGCCGCGCAATTGAGCGGCGGCAACCGCCGGCGGCTGGAGCTCGTCCGCGCGCTCCTGCACGGACCGCGCGTCCTGCTCATGGACGAAGCGACGGTCGGCCTCGATCCCGGAAGCCGCAGCGATCTCCGCAAGCTCATCTTGAGCTTGCGCGCCGAACGCTCGGTCGCGGTATTGTGGGCGACGCATCTGTGCGACGAGGTGGCGGACGCCGACCGCGTCGTCGTGCTCCATCACGGTCGGGTCCTGGCCGACGCCACGCCGGCACAATTGCTGGCGAGCGCCGGCGCATCGACGATCGAGCAGGCCTTTCTGGCGATGACCGGGACGCAGTGACGCGGAACGAAGACGCGCCTTGACCGGCAAAATTCTCGTCCTCGACGCGCAATGGCGGCCGAAGCTACGCCAGCGGCGACAGGCCGAGCCGGTCCATCAGCGCCGCATCATGCTCGCGCCGGGGGTTGGGCGTGGTGAGAAGCTTGGGCCCGCAGAAAATCGAGTTGGCTCCGGCCAGGAAGCACAGCGCCTGCGTCTCCTCGCTCATGTCCTCGCGCCCGGCCGAGAGCCGCACCATTGAACGCGGCATGGTGATGCGGGCGACCGCGATCATGCGCACGAACTCGATCGGGTCGAGCGGAGCGGCGCCGGCAAGCGGAGTGCCGGCGACGCGAACCAGCATGTTGATCGGCACCGATTCCGGATGCGCCGGCAAGCTCGCCAGCGTCGCGATCATGCCGACGCGGTCTTCGCGCGTTTCGCCCATGCCGACGATGCCGCCGCAGCAGACATGAATGCCGGCGTCGCGCACGTGCGCAAGGGTCTCCAGGCGATCCTCATAGGTGCGCGTGGTTATGATCATGCCGTAGAATTCCGGCGACGTGTCGAGGTTGTGGTTGTAATAGTCGAGGCCGGCGGCCTTGAGCCGCCGCGCCTGCGCGGCCGTCAGCATGCCGAGGGTGGCGCAGGTCTCGAGCCCGAGCGCCTTGACGCCCGCGACCATGGCGCAGACATAATCGAGATCGCGCTCCTTGGGCGAGCGCCAGGCCGCGCCCATGCAGAAACGACTCGAGCCGGCGCTCTTCGCCGCCCGCGCCGCCGCGAGCACCGCGTCGAGCGGCATGAGTTTTTCCGCGCGCACGCCGGTCTGGTACGCCGCGCTCTGCGGACAATAGGCGCAGTCTTCCGGGCAGCCGCCGGTCTTGATCGAGAGCAGGGTTGAAATCTGCACCGCGGTCGCATCGAAGTTCTCGCGGTGAATGCCTTGCGCCCGGAACATCAGTTCGGGAAAGGACAGATCGAACAGCGCCCGCACCTCGTCGCGAGTCCAGTCGTGGCGCGGCGTGGCGCCGTGCGCGCGTTGCTGCGATGGTGGTTCGGCGATCAACATATGCATAGCATAATCGCGCGAGCGACCGGCACAAGCGCATTGATTGGGCTCGCCGGCGTTGCGGCGGGCCGTCCCGGTCAGGGCGCATCGGAAAAAATGATTGCTGCGAACTGACGCGCTGACATAGGGTCTCGCCGTCTGTCAATCGGGCGGTCGCAACAGATGAACCGAAGAGATCGTCGGGCCGCCGCCGCGCGCGGCAAGGTCGCTGCAAGCTCCTCGGCCGGCATCGACGGCCTGGTCGCCGAAGCGACGCTCGCCTACCAACAAGGACAAACCACGCAGGCCGAGGTCATCTGCCGGCAGGTCCTCTCCCGCGCGCCCGCGCATGCCGAAGCTTTGAATCTTCTCGGCGTTTTGTACCAAGCATCGGGCAACCACCGAATCGCGGTCAAGACGCTGGCAAAGGCGGTCGCGGTGAACGAATTCGACGCCGCCTGTCATTACAATGTCGCCGTTTCGTATCAGGCCCTCGGCCGACGCGCGGCTGCCGCTACGCATTTCAGCAAGGCCATCGCACTCGGCTTGAGCGGCAGGGATGTCGAACAGTTCCTGACGAAAAGCGGCGTGGTCGTCGAATACGTAAGGCGGATAACCGACAGATCGAGCTTGCTCGTCAAAAATGAAGAACTGTTCGCCGCCGCCGACATTGTCGCCGTTGCCGATGACGTTTTCCTGCAATGCGCGTTGGAATCGAGGGTCGTGTGCGGCGTCACTCTCGAGCTCTTCCTGACCGATTTGCGTGCGGCGCTGCTTCATCGCGCCGGCGCTGACATTTCCGGCCCGGCCAAGGTCGGCGACGACGCGACCGACATGTTCTGCGCTCTCGCCCGGCAATGTTTCCTCAACGAATACGTTTTCACGCAAAGCGAGGAGGAGACTCGGCAAGCTGCCCGATTGCGGGACTTGCTGCTGCAAAAATTATCGAATGGCAGCGAGATTTCCCCGCTCTTGCTCGCCGCCGTCGCCGCCTATTTTCCGCTGCATTCGCTGCCGTCGGCGCAATCGCTGCTGGCGAGACGGTGGCCCGCGGCCGCGACCGAACTGCTGCGGCAGCTCGTGCGCGAACCGCTGGAGGAGGCGGAAGACCGCCGCACGATACCGGCGCTGACGGCGATCGAAGACGGCACGTCGTTGGCGGTCATGCGTCAATACGAGGAACATCCGTACCCGCGGTGGACGATCAATCCGCTCTCCGCCGTTGCCGGCGGCGGCAAAGCCGCCGATGACCGGCAGCCGCAACCCGGCCATGACATCCTCATCGCCGGATGCGGTACCGGCGAGCACCCCTTCGACATTGCGCAAAAATTGCCGCAGGCGCGCATTCTCGCCGTCGACCTCAGCCTGGCAAGCCTCGCCTATGCGCGGCGAAAGACGCGCGAGGAGGGCTTGCGCAACATCGAATATGCACAGGCCGACATTCTTCAACTGGGCGCGATCGGGCGCGCCTTCGACCGCATTGAGGCCGTCGGCGTGCTGCACCATCTCGCCGACCCGAAAGCGGGGTGGCGCGTGCTGCTCTCGCTGTTGGCGCCGAACGGCGTCATGCGCGTCGGCCTCTA
>JASHRY010000051.1 GCA_030037105.1 Xanthobacteraceae bacterium | reverse complement strand
AGGGAAGTGGAGAAATTCATGAAGGATCCGGCCGCGTGGTCGAAGGCGCATGGCGGTGCCGCCCAGGCGGCGGAATAAAATGGCCCGTGCATGAGCAACCCCTGGCCGACCGAGTTGCGCCTGCGCAAAGACCGCAAGGCGCTGACCGTCGCTTTCGATAACGGCGAGAGCTTCGAGCTGCCGGCCGAATACCTGCGCGTGCGCAGTCCGAGCGCCGAGGTCCAGGGCCATTCGCCGGCCGAGCGCCGTATTGTCGCCGGCAAGCGCGATGTGCAGATTCTGGAGCTTAATCCGATCGGCAATTACGCGGTGCGGCTTGCTTTCGATGATTTGCATTCCACCGGGATTTTCAGTTGGGACTATCTTCTCGAACTCGGCCGCAATCGCGAAAAATATTGGCGCGAATATCTCGATGAGCTCAAGGAAAGGAACCTTTCGCGGGCGCCGCCGCGATGAGGTCCGCGGCACTTGCCGCTCTTTTGCCGATAATTCTCACGCCGCTTTTGGGGGGCTTGTCCGGAGCGCGCGCGGCCGGCGCATTTCGGGCCTCAACGGGGCCGAAAGTTATTCCATCGATTGAAGGGGTTATACCACGGCATTAAACGCTGACTCGTGTTGGTGTCATCATCCGCGCAGGCGGATGATCCAGTGGCAGATGCGTAGCCTGGATGAGCGAAGCGAAATCCGGAATTTTCGCGACAGCCGGATCGGTTTTCCCGCATATCGCTGCGCTCATGCGGGCTACGAGGGTGTTGACTGAATCGTCCGCCTTCGCCTGCACGGACGATGACAGGCATGGATGACTGTTCAATGCCATTGGTATTAAACGTATGAAGCGAGCGCCCCGCGTTGCGCACGGAGGATCGTGCTTTTCGATCATCGACGGGCCGACGCAAGTTTGATTTTGAAGTTCGATGCTCCGGAGCAAATAGACGTATTTCATTCGCCCTCGCCCGTCTTCGTTCTGCGGGCTACGACGGGCAGCCGTCGCTGCTTCACTTGAGTGCTGGCCTGCCAGCCCGTAGCTGCGAAGCAGCGACGGCTGGTGGGCGCTGTAGGGATTGAACCTACGACCTCTCCCGTGTGAAGGGAACGCTCTCCCGCTGAGCTAAGCGCCCGGTCGATCGGCGCCGGGATTTAAGGAACGGCTCAGGAGAGTGTCAAGCGCGGTCAGTTCGAGGCGACGCGAGAAGCGGTCGACTGCAGCGCGCGGATCCGGTCGATGAGCGTGCTCTTGCCCTGCTGTTGCGGTTCCGTGGCCGTACCGGCCTGGGTCCGTGCGCCGTTGGCGGTGCGGTGCGGTCCTTGGTCCAAGGCCGGTGCCGCGCCGGCAAGCATCGACTCGATCGGCGAGCCCGGACCTTCAAGCACTGCGGTCAATCGCGCCACCTCGGCGGCGACATCGTTGATGCGTTCGCGCAGCAGCGCGTTCTCCACTCGCTCGGCCGCCCAGGTCGATTCCGCTTCGCGTTTCATGGTCGCCACCTCGCGCTGCAGTTTGGAACGCTCCTCGACCGCCACGGATAGCTGCGCCTCGAGTTGGCTGATTTCGGCACGGAATTTGTCCGCCGCCGAGCTGCTGCGGTTGTCGGCGTTGACCAGTTCCGCGCGCAGCTCGTTTTCGGTTGCACGCGCCGCTTCCAGTTCTCCACGCAGCCGGTCGAGCGCGGCTTCGCGCTCGGCGAGCAGACGGCCCTGATCGCCGAGCCGCATTTCCAGCTCCTGCACACGGCGGCTGAGGATCTCCGCCTCGGTCGTCTGCACGACAAGTTGGCGCTCGAGCTCGCCGACCCGCGCGGCGAAGCCGTCGAGCTTGCCGCGCGCCGTGTTCAATTCTTGCGCCACGGCCTCGGCGTCGGCGCGCTCACGCGTCAGACGCTCTTCGGTCTCCTTCACCGCGCGCTCGTAATCGGCGACGCTGACTTTCATCGCCTCGACCTGCGTGCGCAGTGCCGCCAGTTCGACGCGCTGACTGTCGGCCGTGATCGAGCGCTCGCCGAGCTCGGCGAGCAGTTTCGCCAGCTCTGCCTCCTTGTCGGAGAGCGCACGCTCGGCTTCGTGCAGCGAGTGGTTCTTGAGCTCGAACTCTTCCTCGGTGGCGCGCAATTGATCGCGCAGGGTTTTCTCGCGTGATTCCAGCGCGAAGATCGTTGCCGTCTTGTCGCCGAGTTCCTTCTTGAGCTGATTGATGGCGTCCGACTTCTTGCCAAGCTCGGCGAGTTGAGTCGTCGTCTTGGTCTTCATCTGCTCGACGCTCATTTCGAGCCGGCGTGTCGACATCGCGAACTCGGCACGCAACTGATCCTTGTCGGCGCGGATTTCCGCAATCGACAACGGTGTCGCCGCTTCCAGGCGCCGCATCGTAAGGCGCACGGCGCGATTATGCACGAGCGGAACGAACAGCAGTCCGAGCAACGCCGCGACAAGAAAGCCAATCCCGAAATACATGATCGGTTCGATCATGACACTACGCCTCCGGCACCCCCTCGCTCATCCCCGGCACGCGGGAGGGGATGCGGCACCACAGTGCCACGCGGACGGGGGCGGCACTACATTCACAAGTCGTTAACCTAAACCGAGAAGAGGCGCTGCGCCAGAAAAGCCTGCGGACCGATCGCGGGACCGCTGGCGCTGGGCGCGGCCGGCGGGTCGGCGATCAAAACGGGTTCCAGGTCGGTCGCGGGGTGAATTTGAGATAACCGAGGTTGGCGCCGAGCCGCAATCCCACGCCGGAACGGATCGGCACGACGACGATGTTGTTGGCCGTGAGCGCGGTCATGCCGAGGCCGCCGACGAAATAGGCGGAACCGTCGATGCCGCCGAAACGCTCGAAAATCGCGTCGGTTCGCGGCAGATTATAGACCAGCATCATGGTGCGCGCGCCGTCGGCGCCCGCATCGAAGCCGACCGACGGCCCCTGCCAATAAACGCGCAGATCGCCGGCATTCTTGGTGTAGAGGGTGCCGTCGCCATAACGCAGGCCGCCGACAAAAGCGCCGCCGGCCTCTTCGCCGAGGATGTAACCGTTCGGCAACCCCCATTCGCTCCCGGCTTTCTCGACGATCGTGGCGAGCCCGCGCGAGATACCGCCGAAGAATCGATTTCCGGCATCGATCACTTCGCGCGGCGAGAACTGGTTGTTCGCTGGAGGCGGCGGCGGCACGGTCTGCGCTCCGGCCGAAACAGCTTCGAGGCCGGCAAAGAGCACGGCAATGACGGCCAGACGCAAAGTAGAATCCATCGCGCGGTCCCCGGTTAACCCATTGCTCGTGCGCCGCGTTTCCTCGCCGCGGTGCTGGCGCACACCAATCCCGAATCAGTCGATCCTTTGCCGAAACTATGACCGCAGCGCGGCAACAACGAAAGCGATACCGGCCTCGCCATCGGCGCTATGATTCTGTCGCGTCCTATATGGACGGCAAATTAATGCCAGGCAGTCCAGATTTTGGGCTATGGCGCCGGGATGTGGCATTTCTGCAACATCGACAATTGTTGCGCGGCCGCAAGACCCGATGTCAATGCGCGGCTATGACCTGGCGCCGTCGACCGAATGGCCGGACGTGCTGCGCGCACGTTCAACCTTTAATCTCCCAATCATAAGCTCCGTTGCCGGTCTTGAGGGCTCTTTCGGGCGGGCGCCGGTGCCCCCAAGCGAGGAACGAAGGAATGCGCAACTCTGGGGTGCCGTAGATCAGGGCGGCGCCCTGCGGGTCGATCACGCTTCCACCGGCTGCCACGAGGATCGCATGACCCGCCGCCACGTCCCAATCCCGCGTTGGCCCGAGCCGCGGATAATGGTCGGCGGTCCCTTCGGCCAAGCGACAGAATTTCACGGAGGAGCCGCACGCAATGCTGCGTACGTGCGGCAGGCGTGCGATATAAGCCTGTGTGGCCGCGTCGAAATGGGAGCGGCTCACCATCACGATAAGTTCGTCCGCTGGCCGCGCCCGCGTGTGGATTGGCGTCGGCGAGGAAACCTTGCCGGAAGAAAATTCCAGCCGCTCGGCACCGCGGCCGACAATCCCGCGCCAGATCAGCCCGAGCGCCGGAGCGGTGACGACGCCGGCGATTGGCACGCCATCGGTAACGAGGCCGATATTGACGGCGTATTCATTGTGCCCGGCGATGAACTCCCTCGTTCCGTCGAGCGGGTCGACAAGGATGAAGCTTGCGCTTTCGACCTTCGGCGTTCGGCCCGCGGCTCGCTCCTCGGAAATCACCGGCAGAGCCGGACCAAGATGCGCTAGGCCGTCGCCAATCACCGCTTCCGCGGCTTCGTCCGCCGCCGTGACCGGCGAGCCGTCGGCTTTGATGCGCACATAGCTGTCCCGGCGCCAGCGCTGAATCGCGTCCGCCGCGGACGTGCTGATGGCAGTCAACTTCTCGATGAGGTCGGCGCAGGCGGCGATGTCGGGCGGGGGCACGGGCGCTCCTGGTCTGCAATCACTGGAGCATAGCTGGATGGACCGAAAAAAGGGTATGCAGCGCGCATCGGGGCTGCCCAAACAGGGCGATTGCCGAATCGCGCGTGCTGTGACACGGACGAGCCCGTCCCGGCCGCGAGGAAGTGTTCATGTCCGTCCCTAATTCCGATCCAATTACCATCGGAGCCCTCGACCTTGCGGCGCTGCTGTGCTCTCGCGTTTGTCATGATCTCATCAGCCCGGTCGGCGCAATCGTCAACGGAATCGAGGTTCTGGAGGAGGATAAGGACGAGGAAACCAAGACCTTTGCGCTCGACCTGATCAAGAAGAGCGCAAAACAGGCGTCGGCCAAGCTGCAATTTTGCCGGCTTGCCTTCGGCGCGGCCGGATCGGCCGGCGCACAGATTGATCTGGGCGATGCGGAAAGAGTTGCGCGTGGGCTCATCGAGGACGGCAGGGCCACGTTGGTGTGGAATCTGCCGCGTGCCTTGCTGGCGAAGAATCAGGTGAAGCTGTTGCTGAATATGCTGTTGATCGCGGCCGGCGCCATCCCACGCGGTGGAACGCTGAGGGTCGATCCAGTTCCCGGCGGGGATGGGAACTTTGGGTTCGTCGTCACCGCTTCCGGCCTCAATGCACGGTTGACTCCGACCGTTTCCGGACTGCTCGCAGGCAATGTCCAGGCGGTCGATGCCCATGCCATTCAACCGCTTTACACCGGCATTCTCGCCCGCGAGTGCGGGCTGGCGCTTTCGGCCGCCGGCGACGGCGAGACGATCGTCTTAACGGCGCGCTAACGAGTCGTGGCGGTTAGCAGTCTGCCGGGAACGCGGCGCCGCCACCGCAACTGAAATTAAACCGTTTGGCAACAGACTCCCTTGGAACGGCCGGGCGCCCGGCGCTCGGCGGCAAAGGTACGCGCTTGGCGTGTCGGGAAGGCGTGCGCGGGTGCGGACGCTGTGCGGCGAATGCGCGTAGCTAGAGGCGCCGGTATGGACGACTTGTTGCGTGAGTTTCTGACCGAGACCAACGAGAATCTCGACCGGGTCGACGCCGAGCTCGTGTGCTTCGAACAGGAGCCGAACAACGGCGACATCCTCGGCAATATCTTTCGCCTCGTCCATACCGTCAAGGGAACGTGCGGCTTTCTTGGGCTGCCGCGGCTCGAGACATTGGCGCATGCCGCGGAGAACTTGATGGGCAAGTTCCGAGACGGAGTGCCGGTGACCACCGAAGCCGTCACGCTCGTTCTCTCTACCATCGACCGCATCAAGACCGTTCTCGACGGGCTCGAAGCGCACCAGCGCGAGCCAACGGGCGACGATACGGACCTTGTCGAGCAACTCAATCGCCTGACGCGGCACGAACAGCCGCAGCCGGCTTTGCGTGCGCAGGAGAATACGAAACCGCCGGTTTCCCACGCGCTGGATGATGCCAGGGCGCATGCATCTGCGCGCGACAAGCCTGCTGCCGAGCGGTCCGACGACGAACGCGGCGAAAGGCTCGTGAGCCATTCGATCCGCGTCAACGTCGGGACGCTCGATCATCTCATGACCACGGTCTCCGAGCTGGTTTTAACCCGCAACCAACTCCTTGAGATCGTCCGTCGGCACGAGGATTCCGATTTCAAGTTGCCATTGCAACGCCTCTCCAATGTTACCGCCGAGCTGCAGGAAGGGGTGATGAAAACGCGCATGCAGCCGATCGGCCGTGCGTGGCAGAAGTTGCCGCGCATCGTGCGCGACCTTTCCACCGATCTCGACAAGGAGATCGAACTCGAAATGCACGGCGCCGAGACCGAGCTCGACCGTCAAGTGCTCGAGCTGGTCAAGGATCCGCTCACCCACCTCGTTCGCAACTCCGCCGACCACGGCATCGAGAGCGCCGCCGAGCGGCTCGCCGCCGGCAAGCCACAGAAGGGGACCATCCGGCTCTCCGCCTGTCACCAAGGCGGCCACATCATCATCGAGATCGCAGACGACGGCCGCGGCCTCGATGTCACGCGCATAAGGGCCAAGGCCATCGAGCAAGGATTCGCCAGCGAGGCCGAGATTGCGACGAAGTCCGAGGACGAGATCGCCAATTTCATTTTCATGCCCGGCTTCTCCACCGCGGCGCAAGTGACGAGCATTTCCGGACGCGGCGTCGGCCTGGACGTGGTGCGCACCAATATCGAGCAGATCGGCGGCACCGTCGATTTGAAGTCCATTCCCGGCGCCGGCACCACCTTTACGATCAAGATTCCACTGACGCTGGCGATCGTGTCCGCGCTCATCGTCGAGGCAGGAGGCGAACGCTTCGCCATCCCGCAGCTCTCGGTGCTCGAGTTGGTGCACGCCTCCGCGCGTGGCGAGCACCGCATCGAACGGATCAAGGACACGCCGGTGCTGCGCTTGCGCAACAAGTTGCTGCCGCTCGTCCACCTCAAGGAGATCCTGCGCCTCGACGCGGCCGCGGGTGACGACGGCTTCGTCGTGATCACCCAGGTCGGCAGCCAGATCTTCGGCATCGTTGTCGACGGCGTCTTCCATACCGAGGAGATCGTGATCAAGCCGATGTCGTCGAAGCTGCGTCACATTGCGGCTTTTTCCGGCACGACGATCCTCGGCGACGGCTCGGTGATCATGATCATCGATCCGAACGGAATTGCGCAGGCGCTCGGTCGCGCCACGCCGGTCGGGCAAGCCGCCGCAGCCGAGCTCGAGGATACGGAGCTTGCCGGCAACGAGGACTTAACCTCGCTGCTCGTGTTCCGCGCCGGATCGCAGCAGCTGAAGGCGGTTCCGTTGTCGCTCGTCTCGCGGCTCGAAGAGGTCGATTGCCGTCGCATCGAAGTCGCCGACGGCCGCTATCTGGTGCAGTATCGCGATCAACTGATGCCGCTCCTGCGAATCGACACGCAGACCGGCATCAAGGAGGATGGCGCCCAGCCGATTCTGGTGTTCTCCGATCACGGCCGCTCTATGGGTTTGGTCGTGGACGAGATCGTGGACATCGTGGAAGAGCGGCTCAACATCGAGGTCGCGAGCGAGCGGCCGGGGGTCCTCGGCTATGCCGTGGTGAAAGGGAGCCCGACCGAGATCGTCGATGTCGGCCATTTCTTGCCGCAGGCCTTTGCCGACTGGTTCCGCCGGCGCGAGGTGTCGGCGGCGCGGCTTGCGCGCAAGGTTCTGCTGGTCGACGACTCGGCCTTTTTCCGCGACTTGCTCGCGCCCTTGATCAAGGCTGCGGGCTATCAAGTTGTTGCGGTCGCGTCGGCGGCGCAAGCGTTGGCTGCGATCAAGGCGGGCATGCGAGTCGACATCGTCGTCACCGATATCGCCATGCCGGACATGGACGGCTTTGAGCTTGCCTTGGCGCTGCACGCAGATCCGAGTACCGCCGCTATCCCGATCATCGGCCTTTCGGCCATGGTCTCGGCCGAAGCGATCGAGCGCGGCCGCGCCGCCGGGTTCCACGATTTCATCACCAAGTTCGATCGGGCCGGCCTCGTCGCCGCCATCAAGGAACAGAGCGCCGATCTCGATCAGGCGGCGTGACAACCGGAATCAGCCGGAAGCGACAATGCACGACCACACCGATTTCACCGAGTTCGTCACGCTTACGATCGCCGGACAGATGTTCGGTCTGCCAATCGCGCGTGTGCAGGACGTCTTCAAGCCCACGCATATCACCCGCGTGCCGCTTGCCGAAGCCGAGATTGCTGGCGTGCTCAATCTGCGCGGCCGCATCGTCACGATCATCGATATGCGCAGCCGGCTCGATGTGCACAGCCATGAGAACGGCCGCGCACCCATGGCGATCGGCATCGAAGCGAAAGGTGAATCGTTCGGACTTCTGGTCGATGCGGTGGGCGAGGTGCTTAAGCTCCCTGACTCGGACCGCGAGCCGAACCCGATCAATCTCGATCGCCGGCTTACCGCCGTATCGGCCGGCGTCTACCGGCTCGACGGGCAGCTTCTCGTAGTGCTCGACGTTGACCGGGTGCTGGACCTGCGCGCGGAGGCGGCGTGACCGCGGACGGCGGAGGAGACGATGAGAATGGGACGCCGCGGAGCATCAAAGCGGGTTTGCCCGCGAAGCGTGGAGTGAGGACATGAAGACATGCTTGGTTGTCGACGATTCGAGCGTCATCCGCAAGGTCGCGCGACGAATTCTCGAAGGGCTCGAGTTTCAGATCGTGGAAGCGGAAAATGGCGAGGATGCCATCGAGGCGTGCCGCCGGGAAATGCCGGAGGCGATTCTGCTCGACTGGAACATGCCGAAAATGGACGGCTATGAATTTTTAAGAGTTCTGCGCCGTCTTCCCGGTGGCGACAAACCGAAGGTGGTATTCTGCACTACCGAGAATGACGTCGCGCACATCGCGCGGGCGCTGCATGCCGGCGCCAACGAATACATCATGAAGCCGTTCGACAAGGACATTGTCGAAGCCAAGTTCCAGGAAGTCGGACTGATCTGATCGGTCAAATCCGAACCCAGTCGGACGCCGGATTGCGAATGTCCGAACGTCCAAATTCTTGCGACCCGCATCTGAGTGCCGAAGTTAGTACGAAGTTAGTATCATGAGTACCGCCGTTGCAGGCGCGAGCGTAGCGACCGTTGTCGATCAGCCGATCCGCGTCATGGTCGTCGATGATGCGATTGTCGCGCGCCGCCTGTTGACGCGCTGGATCGACGCCGAGCCGGACATGGTGGTCGCGGCCTGCCTGTGCACGGGCCGCGAGGCCGTCGAACAAGTCGAGCGCGTCGACCCCGATGTCGTCGTGCTCGACGTCGACATGCCCGAGCTCGACGGCATTGCGGCGCTGCCGCTTCTGCTCAAGAGGAAGCGTGACCTTGTCGTGATCATGGCCTCGACGCTGACGCGCCGCGGCGCCGAGGTGAGTTTGCGGGCGTTGTCGCTCGGCGCGACCGACTATATTCCCAAGCCGGAATCCAGCTTCGAGACTATGACCTCGGCGGCGTTCCATCGCGAGGTGATCGAGAAAATCCGCAATCTTGGCCGCCTGCGTCGGCCACCATTGGCGCGCCGCTACATGCCGGCTGCGGCTCCCATCAAGGTGCCGGCGCTACGCCAGGGCGAGGATCGCCCGCGCCAAACCGAAACCGCCCCGTTGAGCTTGCGGCCGTTCGCTCTGCCTGTGCCGCGGGTGCTGCTGATCGGTTCCTCGACCGGCGGCCCGCAGGCGCTCACTACTCTGCTGGAAAAGCTTGCCGCCGCGATCGACCGAGGGCCGGTGCTGATCGCTCAGCACATGCCGCCGACCTTCACCACGGTTCTGGCCGAGCATCTTTCGCGCGCCGCTGGCCGAGGCGCTCACGAAGGCGAAGATGGCGAGCCAGTCCTGCCCGGGGGCATCTATGTGGCGCCCGGCGGCCGTCATATGCGCGTCGAGCAGGATCGCGACGGCGTCAGGATCGCGCTCGGCACAGATCCGCCAATCAATTTCTGCAAGCCGGCGGTCGACGCATTGTTCTCGGCGGCGGCGGCGGTCTGGGGCGCGGCCAGTCTCGCGGTCGTGCTTACCGGCATGGGTTGCGACGGCACGCGCGGCGCCGCCGATATCGTGGCCGCCGGCGGCAGCGTAATCGCGCAGGATGAAGCGACCAGCGTGGTGTGGGGCATGCCGCGGGCGGTCGCACGGGCTGGGCTGTGCTCGGCCGTGCTGCCGCTTGACCAGATCGCCGGGACGATCAATCGCTTGTTCTCGAAGGAAGTCGCGTGACGCCGCTCGACTACGATTTCTTGCGCAGATGCCTCAAGGAACGCTCGGGCGTCGTGCTTTCGGCCGACAAGCAATATTTGGTCGAGAGCCGGCTCCTGCCGGTCGCCCGGAAGGCTGGACTCGCCGGTGTGAGCGAACTCGTGGCCGCGCTCAAAGGCAGCCATGCCGATGCGCTGATGACCGCGGTCGTCGAAGCGATGATGACCAATGAATCCTTCTTCTTTCGCGACAAGATCCCGTTCGACAACTTCCGTTCGATGCTCCTGCCAGCGCTCATCGCGGCGCGGTGGGCCTCGCGGGTCATCCGCATCTGGTGCGCGGCCGCCGCCGCCGGCCAGGAGCCCTACTCGCTGGCCATGTCGCTGAAGGAGATGGAGCGCGATATCACCGGATGGCGCATCGAGTTACTGGCGACCGACCTCTCCAACGAGGTGCTGGAGAAGGCACGGCTCGGTCTCTACAGCCAGTTCGAGGTGCAGCGCGGGCTGCCGATCCAGCTTCTGATCAAATATTTCACCCAAGTTGGGGATACGTGGCAGATCGCGCCGGATATTCGCGCCATGGTCAAATACCGGCAGCTCAATCTTCTTTCCGATTTTTCACACCTTGGTATGTTCGACCTGATCTTCTGCCGCAACGTCCTCATCTATTTCGATCAGCAGACAAAGATTGATCTGCTCGATCGCCTTGCGCGAATCGTCGCCATCGACGGCTATCTCGTGCTCGGTGCGGCGGAGACTGTGGTCGGGCTCACCGACAGCTTCAAGATCGCGGGCGACAAGCATGGCCTCTATGTGCCGAACGCGCATGCCTCCAGGCCGTCGGCTCTTCCGCCGAAAAAGCTTGGTCCGCATCTCGTCGCGGTGAACGGCGGCCGGTGACTTTTACTTTCATCCGGCTTTCGCAAGGGAAATCGCAACGCCCAAACAAAACCCCAGCCGTTGGCCGGGGTTTGACGAACGCCGGCACATGGCTCAAGCCGGAATTTTCGCCTCATCGTCCATAGGCTCGCGCAGGACATAGCCACGGCCCCATACCGTTTCGATATAGTTTTTGCCGCTCGAAGCGTTGGCCAGTTTCTTGCGCAGCTTGCAGATGAAGACGTCGATGATTTTCAGCTCCGGCTCGTCCATGCCGCCATAGAGATGGTTCAGGAACATTTCCTTGGTCAGCGTCGTGCCCTTACGCAGTGATAGGAGTTCCAGCATCTGGTATTCTTTGCCGGTCAGGTGCACGCGCGCGCCGTTGACCTCGACCGTCTTGGTGTCGAGGTTAACCACGAGGTCGCCGGTTTGGATGACGGACTGGGCGTGACCCTTGGAGCGGCGCACGATGGCGTGGATGCGCGCGACCAGTTCATCCTTGTGAAACGGCTTGGTCATGTAGTCGTCGGCGCCGAAGCCGAGCCCTCTGACCTTGTCCTCGATGCCGGCGAGCCCGGAGAGGATCAGGATCGGTGTCTTGACCTTGGAGACGCGCAGGCTGCGTAAGACTTCGAAGCCCGACATATCGGGCAGGTTTAGGTCGAGGAGGATGATGTCGTAATCGTAGATTTTGCCGAGATCGATGCCTTCCTCGCCGAGATCGGTCGTATAGACGTTGAAACTCTCCGACTTCAGCATCAACTCGATGGATTGCGCCGTGGCGCTATCGTCTTCGATTAGCAATACGCGCATGCCAGTCCCCTTCCTCGCCGCGCGGGCATAAGGTCGGCACGCCGCTTTGGCGGCCCTCGGAAAACGCCGTGGACTAACTGATTCGAAACTGTAAACGTGCTATGGTTAACAAAACCTGATTCCTTCGCGCAAGCATTCCCTAGGCAAATTCCAGAGAATCGCCTTAAGATGTTGCGTGAGAGTGGTTTTTCAGCCACGTAAACGCTCATATATCAAGTTAACTTTTGGCGCTAACCGACTCTCGGGACTCACCCCTCCGTCATGGCTGGGCAAGTCCACCTTGCTCCCAAGGGCGGCGCAATGATTAACGGCCCGGGTAAATACAGCGTTAAGACGACCAACGAAGGGGTAACCATCGTCCCGCGCTTGGTCGGCATGCCGTGAAGCGCCAGAGCCGAACGGATCGAGCTCGACGACATCGAAATCCACGCGCCGACTGCCAAGGGCCACACGTCGACGGTGTTCACCGGGCTGCCGCGGCTTATGGAACGGGCCAGATTACCGGCATCTTCACCGTCTTGGTGGACAGTGACGACCATAATGAGCCGATTACG
>JASHRY010000393.1 GCA_030037105.1 Xanthobacteraceae bacterium | reverse complement strand
TGACGCATTGACGCACTCGGCCGCATTTCTTTGCGGGCCGCGGAGCCGGTCATACGAAATCCGGCCCGATTGCCTCGCCCGTCATTGCCGATCGACGCGCGGCGGGAAACCCGGAATGGCGCGTCACAGATTGGTTCTTCTATTTGCCCCAGCCGAAGTGATAGTTCACACCGGCGCGAAAAACGTTTCCCTGCAGCGAGACATTGTCGGTCGGCGAGGCACTGCAGCCAGCGCCGCAATTGAATTTGCCGAGATCGACCCAGAGGTATTCCGCCTTCGCGCTCCAGTTGCCGGGCAACGCGACCTCGATACCGCCGCCGACGGTCCAGCCCGCATTGGTGTTCTCGCCGCCGCCGAGTCCGGGCGTCGCCCCGCGAATATCGCCGACCGCGAGGCCGCCGGTGACATAGGGCATGATCCGATCGAATGAATAGCCGAGTCGGCCGCGCACCGTTGAGAGCCAAGTGTTGCTCGTGGTGCAGCCGTCCGGGCAGCCCGGCGTGGTGCGGGTGCCGTCGAAGCCCGACCAGTCGACGTCGCCCTCGAGGCCGACGACCACGTTGCCGGTCTGCCAATTATAGCCGGCCGTACCGCCGGCCTGACCGCCCGAGAGACTAAGTCCGGTCGTATTGGCGCTCCAGGAGGAATGCCCCCAGCCGCCGCCGCCGTTGGCGCCGAAATAGAACCCGGTCCAGTTGTAGGCCTGCGTCAGCACCGGCGCCGCGGGCGGCGCTTTATAGAGGGGAGCGACCGAGAGGTCGGCCGCGGCAGCGCATTGCGCCGCAATAAGCGCGCCCGCGGTAAGACAGCCGGCCAGAAACCGCTTCATCCGCGCCATCCAAATTGGCATCGGCGCCGGCGCGAGCCGACGCCCTTTGTCCTTACGATACTGCGCAGAGCTTCGTTACCCTCGGTTTACCGATACGGTTAAGGCCGCGCGACGATGCGCCATGGGGAGGCTACTCTATTGGCAAGAAAGGCAGAATTTCGTCTTTGCCATGGCTTCGGCGGGCCGAAAGAGGGCAACGGCGAACCCTCATGTCACGAGCGCGTGACTGGAGCATGATCCGGAAAGTGGAAACCGGTTTTCCGAAAAGATCATGCTCCGCCAAAACTAGCGTCCCGCCCGCGGATCGTTCGCCATGCCGCGGCAGCGCCGGTTCCCGCGCCCACCATCAAGCGCCTCTTGCCAGAGCCGGCTCCTCTTGATCTTTACTGGGAGTTTGCCTGCACCTTCGGAGCAACAAGCGCCGAGCATCACGATGACGGAAACGAAAGCCGGGAACGTCAACCATGCGATCCTTCACACGCATACGGCCTATGCGGGCTGGGCCAGGTTTCTGGTCGCGACCGTCCGCTTGCCCGACGGTCGCGAGATCAAGCGTGAGATCGAGGATCACGGCCAAGCCGTGTGCGTCCTGCCGTACCATCCGGTCCGCAGAACGGCGATTCTGGTCCGGCAATGGCGCGCGCCGGTTCTGTTCGCCAGCAACCATCAGGAAACCCTGGAAGCGATTGCGGGCGTGGTCGAGCATGAAGACGCGGCCGCCTGCGTGCGCCGCGAAGCGAGAGAAGAGGCGCGGCTCGAACTCGATACGCTGGAACACGTTTTCACCGGCTGGACGATGCCGGGCATGTCCACCGAGCGCATGCATTTTTATTTCGCGGCTTATGCCGGCGAAGCCCGGCCGGACGTCGGCGGCGGGGTTGCGAGCGAATACGAAGAGACCCTCGCCGTCGAAATCGAGCTTGCCGCGCTTGTCGCAATGGCGGATCGCGGCGAACTGACAGACGTCAAGACGCTCCTCCTCCTGCAGACACTGCGCCTGCGCCGGCCGCCCCTTTTCCGGCTCTAAGATGGCTCTGTCAGGGCGGCGCCGCGACGCAGACCGCAACCAGCGGGGCGTCGGCGGCAGTGGCCTCGACGCCGCATGAGGCCTGCCGTTCGCCGATCAACGTCGCTTTGTTTCGCGACGGCCCGCAATAGGCGACGGCAAGGATTTCGTTGCCGCGACAGGTGACCCTGCAATCGCCGGCGAGGCAGTTCACCCGCACCACCCGCACGGTCGGGCTGGGCGGGCCTTGCTCGCCCCTCGGCCCCGGCGGACCGACCGGGCCGGGCGGACCCGGCGGGCCGGGATCGCCCTTCGGGCCCTTGCCGCAGCCAGGGAGCCCCAACAACAGCGCCCCCAGCACTATCAAACTCACCGTGCGCAATTTTTCCCCTCGGTTGGGACGGCCGCGTTCACGCCCCACATAGACTACCAAATCCTCCCGCCCGTTCCATACGTCGCCCAGGATAGGGATCCGCGCGCGGGGGAGTGTAGCTCGACGGCGCCGGAATGCGATATAGACCCTGGAGCAACCGTATTTCGGCGGCTTTTCCGGTCGATGCAGCAAAGAACCGGCTGATGAAGAAAGAACATGAACTGGATCTCTAACGTCGTGCGGCCGAAGATCCGCGGTATGCTCAGGCGCGAGGTGCCGGAGAATCTCTGGATCAAGTGTCCGGAAACCGGGCAGCTCGTGTTCTACAAGGATGTTGAAGCTAACCAGTTCGTCATCCCCGTCTCCAACTATCACATGCGCATGGGCGCCGCCGCGCGCCTGAAATCAATGTTCGACAACGAGACCTGGTTCGACATCGCCGTACCGGCGGTACCGCTCGATCCGCTGAAATTTCGCGACGAGCGCCGCTACGTCGACCGGCTCAAGGATGCGCGCAGCAAGACCGGGCTCAACGATGCGGTGAAGCTCGGCTACGGCAAGCTTGACGGCCTCGCCGCGGTCATCGCCGTGCAGGATTTCGACTTCATGGGCGGCTCGCTCGGCATGGCGGCGAGCGAGGCGGTGATCAGGGGTCTCGACACGGCGGTGGAGAAGGGCTGCCCGTTCGTGCTGTTTGCGGCCTCGGGCGGCGCGCGCATGCAGGAGGGGATCCTCGCCTTGATGCAACTGCCGCGGACCACGATCGGGGTGCAGAGATTGCGCGACACGCGCAAGCCCTACATCGTGGTGCTCACCAATCCGACGACCGGAGGCGTGACCGCCTCTTACGCGATGCTCGGCGACGTGCATATCGCCGAGCCCGGTGCGCTGATCGGCTTCGCCGGTCCGCGCGTCATCGAGCAGACGATCCGCGAGAAACTGCCGAACGGCTTTCAAAAAGCCGAATATTTGCGCGACCACGGCATGATCGACATGGTCGTGCATCGCCACGACCTCAAGGCGACCATCGCCCGGCTCTGCCGGTTGTTCAGCAAGGCGCCTGCAGGCTCCTCCTCTCTTTCGTCCTCCGCAAGCGGGGGTGGGACGGGGAGGAGGGCCAGCTTGCCGGCGCCGGCGTGAGCGCGCCGCGATATGACGTGACGCCGATCGACACCATCGTCGCTCGGTTGCTGGCGCTGCATCCCAAGCGCATCGACCTCTCGCTCGATCGCATGCAACGCCTGCTCGCGGCGCTCGGCCATCCCGAGCGGCG
>JASHRY010000392.1 GCA_030037105.1 Xanthobacteraceae bacterium | reverse complement strand
CGCATGGACGAGGTGATCTTCGAGGAATTCAAGGGCACCGGCAATTCGGAGCTGATCCTCGACCGCAAAGTGGCCGACAAGCGCACCTTCCCGGCCATGGACATCACCCGCTCGGGCACGCGCAAGGAGGAGCTTTTGGTGCCGCCCGATCAGCTCAAGAAGATGTATGTGCTGCGCCGCATCCTCAACCCGATGGGCACCATGGACGCCATCGACTTCCTGCTCGACAAGCTGCGCAACACCAAGAACAATTCCGAGTTCTTCGACTCGATGAATACGTAAGACGGATGTTGCCCGGATCAGCGCCGCTGCTCGATCCACTTTTGACGCTCATCATTCTTCTTCTGCAAATCGTTGAAGTGGACATCTATCCAGTGCAGTCGTCGCGGCATTTTGCCGTAATCGAAGCGGGCCATCAGCAGGTCGTAAAATAAATTCGCCAACAACACGGCACCAAAGATCGTCCAGAACAGTTTATCATTCAAAAGATCGAACATCGACATGCTACCCCCGACGAACTGGGAGGAAGGAAGAATGAGACTGCGGCACCGCCTGCTTGTAAATCAACTTGGTGGCGAATTAGGATGCCCTTAAGTGCAACGTTCCCGGAGCGACCGACAATGTGGCCACGACGCGAGCTTGAACGATGGCAGGCGCTTTTTGTCGAATGGCGGCGCGAATGTAATTCGCCCGAAGAAGTTCGGTGGCTTGATGCTAGGCTGACAGAAGTCGCGTGGATGATTGCCTTCGACAGCAACGACAACGGTTAGGCGCGCTCACCACGTTTGTTGCCGACGTGTCGAGAAGCGGGCGAGCAGTCGGTGATCAATAGATAGGCCGTAGGATGGGTTGAGCGGCAGCGAAACCCATCCTACAGGTTTCCATATTCGGTCATGGGGTTCACTCCGTTCAATCCATCCTACACCGCTCGACCGGGGGGCACGGATCGGCTAATTTCGCTTTGCGCCGATCACAACGGCGATGCGAAAGAGGGCTGTGCCGATGAAACAGCGTTCCGTCGTTCATTCCGACCCGAATATTCTTGGCGGCACGCCGGTGTTCGTCGGAACGCGTGTACCCGTGCAGGCGCTGATCGACTATGTCGAGGGCGGTCACTCGTTGAACGAGTTTCTTGACGATTTCCCGACGGTTACGCGCGAGATTGCCATTGCAGCGCTCGAGCAGGCGAAAGACAGCCTGATTGCCGATGCGAGTGCTGCTTGACGAGTGCGTCCCTCGCGCACTGCGCAACGATATTCCCGGCCATGAGGTCCAGACAGTTGCCGAGGTTGGCTGGGCCGGTGTCAAAAACGGCGAGTTGCTGCGGCTCGCGGCGATGGCGTTCGACGTTCTGATTACCGTCGATCGCAATCTTGAATACCAGCAAAGCTTCAAAGATGTTTCGCTTGCGGTAATTGTCGTTCATGCGTCGAGCAACGACATCATTGCCCTTCGGCCGTTGATGCCGGCGGTTCTTGATCTCATTCCTCAAGCCAAACCAGGAGTCGTGACGCACGTCCGCGGGGAATAAGTGTCGACAGCCCCATGGAACGCGGCGAAGTCCGGGATGACGTTGCGGAAGGAATCCTGCATTCCGCTTCGCTGCATGGACGAGGTGATCTTCGAGGAATTCAAGGGCACCGGCAATTCGGAGCTGATCCTCGACCGCAAAGTGGCCGACAAGCGCACCTTCCCGGCCATGGACATCACCCGCTCGGGCACGCGCAAGGAGGAGCTTTTGGTGCCACCCGATCAGCTCAAGAAGATGTATGTGCTGCGCCGCATCCTCAACCCGATGGGCACCATGACGCCATCGACTTCCTGCTCGACAAGCTGCGCAACACCAAGAACAATTCCGAGTTCTTCGACTCGATGAATACGTGAAGTTTGATCGGCGCGCGCCGCTCGCCGGCGCTGTCATTACCAGCCCGACCTGTCCCCGCGCCGGCCCGGGCGCGGCGCAGCGGGTCAACCGCCGGTCGCGATGCGCAGCGGCCGTTTCCGTTCGACCGATTTCGGGTCCAGCGCGGACCCGCTGTTCATCTCGCTTATCGGCTGCGCGAAGTGCCGGCACAGCCAACGGCTGGCGGCGAGCGCAAGGATGGCCACTACCGCGCCGCCGGCAAGATCGATCAAATAATGGGCGCCATTGATCGGTGTCGCGGCGATCAGCGCAGTGTTGAGCGCGAGCCCCGCCCAGCGTAGATAGCGCAGTGGCCACAGCGCCCAGACGAACAGCAGCGCGCCCGTCGTATGGAAGCTCGGAAAGCTGACCAATCCCTCCAAGCGATCAAGACGGACGGTATGAAATGTCCCGGCTCGCAGCGCTTCGATGGTCGGCATCGGCGTGTATACGCCGGGCGGGACGTGAAATTTGAGATCGCTATAGACGAAAGCGGTAAGTGACGGCGTGAACACCGAGATCGCGGAGGTGGCAAGGAGCGCGATGCCGACCGCCAGCAGCCATGATTGCACGCGCGGCAAGCGATTGTCGGCAAGCAAAGCCAGCGGGACTATTACAAACTGCGGCAGCAGCGTCATGTAAGCGAAGCTGGTTATCCTGCCGAGCCACGGCCGGTTGTTGAAGAAATCGAGGTAAGCGCGACGATCGAACCCCATCGCAAGATCGATACGCGCAAGCTCGTTGTCGCGATAGGGAAAGCTGGTCGATGCGGCGGCGTAGGTAAGTAGAATGCCAAACAGGAGCAGCAGAAAGATCTGGCTTGCCACTTCGCTGGCGGCTTGCAGGCGCGGGTCGGGGCGGATTCTACGATAGAACCAAGTCATGGCAAGCAGCGCGCCGATGAGAGCAAACGCCGCCGGGTTGCTGCGCACGTCGACGGCCAGGCCGGTCAGCGCGAAGCTCACCACGGTGATCACCGCCATAACGGCGACGAGGCACCAGACGAGCCTTGTTGGCGTCCGTAGCATTGTGGATCAGCCACCTGCTTTGAATGGGTGTCACTGTGCGAAGCGCATGCTTAAAATTTCACTTTTGCAAATTGTGTCGCGAGAGATAGGGCTAACATGCGGTAACCCGCAAGCTTGCACAGTAAGGTAATGGTCAATGTCCGGCGGCGGATCGGTGAATGCCTTCAGCATTCACAGGGACACATGGATGCCGCCGCCGGTCGCATCGATAAACGTGGGCAGCGGTTCTTCAGAGCGTGCGGGGGTCCAAGCAGCCGCGGAGTATGTCAGCCGCGGCCGGCGCCGGTCTTCGGCACGGCGTGCGACGCATTTGCCGCGTAGTCCGGATTGATGAAGCACATCCCGCCCTTGCCGATGGCGTTCTCGCATTCGGTTGCGCTCGAATAGCCGCATTCGATGATCGACTTGGCGCGCGCGGCGTAGCCGCACCATTGTTCGGCTTGCGCGCCGCTCGCCGCCATCGCGGTCAAGGCGACCGCGATAATGATTGCGCACCGCATCGTCGATCTCCTTTTTCCGTTCCGTCGTCCATAAAGCACGAATCATCGCGCCATGGACCATGGCGTCAAGTATGTCGCACGGCATCGATGGCGCCAATGAGGCGGGCCGGATCGGTCACCGGCAGCGAGCAGGCTTCGCCGACGCAGACGAAGGCTTGCGGCGCGGTCGTCGCGGCGATCTTCTGCCGCGCCGGATGTGAAGGCGGCAGCGCGTCCGCCGCGCGCGCCTGGAACACGATGCGCTCGAGCGGCGGCAAGGTCCGCGCGGCGGCGAGCAGCGCCTGCGCCGTCGGTCCCTGCCCCGTCACCACGATCTCGGCCGCGCGCAGGCGCTGATCGACGGCGTTGAGAAGCGCCATATGCATGTAGAGATTGTCGGCCGCGAGCGGCGCGATGGCCGCGATCAGCCGGTCGGCTTTTTCGCGCCAGCCGTCGTCGCCGGCGAGGAGCGCGAGGCGCACTAGGTTCTGCGCGGCAAGCGCGTTGTGATTGGGCGTCGCTTCGTCGGTGGTCGCGGCGGGACGGATGACGAGGCCTTCGGCGTCGGCCGCGGTGAGAAAGTAGGCGCCGGTGTCGGCATTGGCATAATCGCGATCGAGCGCGTGTTGCCAGGCGAGCGCCTGGTCGAGATAGCGCCGTTCCCCGGTCATCTCGTGGAGCGCGAGCGCGGCGCGGATCATGGCCGCGAAATCGGAAGCGAGGCCGGGAAATTTGAGCCGGCCCTGGCGCCAGGAATGGCCGAACCGGTCGCCGCGCGTCATCGCCCGCGCGATGAAGGCGAAGGCGCGCGCGGCCATGTCGAGCCACGACGGTTCGCCGAGCATAAGGCTCGCATAAGCGAGCGCGGCGATCGCGAGTCCGTTCCAGTCGGCCAGCACCTTGTCGTCGAGGCCCGGCCGCACCCGCGCCGCGCGCGCAGCGAGAAGTTTTTCGCGCAAAGCGGCGAGCCGCGCTTCGTCCTCTTCGCTGCGCGGCAGCGGCTTGAGGCGATTGAGGATGTTGCGACCGTCGAAATTGCCGGCCGGCGTCACGTCGTAGTGGCGGGCGAAGAATTCGCCGTCCTCGACGCCAAGCTGCCGGATCACCTGGTCATACGACCAGACATAGAACTTTCCCTCTTCGCCCTCGGAATCGGCGTCGAGCGAAGCCGAGAACGCACCCTCCGGCGTCAGCATCTCGCGTGCGAGCCAATCGACCGTCTCGCGGGCGCGCCGCCGGTAGAGTGGCTTGCCCGAGCGCAGATGCGCAATCGCCAGCAATTCGAGGAGCTGGGCGTTGTCGTAGAGCATTTTCTCGAAATGCGGCACGAGCCAGCGCTCATCGACCGCGTAGCGCGAGAAGCCGCCGCCGAGATGGTCGTAGATGCCGCCCTCGCAAATGTGGTCGAGCGTGATCTCGACGGCGGCGAAGTAGCGCGCCTCGCCGCTGCGCAGCCCGGCGCGCCAGAGGAACTCGAACAGCGCGGCCTGCGGGAATTTCGGCGCGCCGCGAGTGCCGCCGTTGACTGGGTCGATGAGGCTGCCGAGTTGGCGCGCGGCATTGTCGAGTTCGGCGCGGCCGATCGTGGCGCCGCCGCCGGCCTTCGCCGTCGCCGCGAGCCGCGTCATCAAGGCGGCGCGGTTCTGCTCTATCTTCCCCGGCTCCTCGCGGAACAGCCGTGCCACTTCGCGCAGCACATCGACGAAGGCCGGTTTGCCGTAGCGCGACGAGTTCGGGAAGTAGGTGCTGCCCCAGATCGGCTCGCCCTCGGGCGTGAGGAACATGGTCAGCGGCCAACCGCCCTGCTCGCCCAAATGATGCAGCGCCGCCATGTAGATCTGATCGATGTCGGGGCGCTCCTCGCGATCGACCTTGATGTTGACGAACAGCTCGTTCATCACGGCCGCGGTATTTTCGTCCTCGAAACTCTCGTGCGCCATGACGTGGCACCAGTGACAGGCCGCGTAGCCGACCGAGAGCAAAATCGGCTTGCCGCTCGCTTTCGCCTCCGCCAATGCCTCCGGTCCCCAGGCCCACCAATCCACCGGATTGTCCTTGTGCTGCAGAAGATAGGGGCTCGTCTCGCGCGCGAGACGGTTTTGATGAGCGGCAGCGGCGGGTGCGGTCGAGGTCATGAGCAGGAGCTTCGCATGGGTCGTGTGGAACTGTGAAGGATAACGAGTTTGCCGGCAAATGGATGCGGAATGCGGCGTCTTCGCGCGCGTCCGTTCAGTCCGGTAGGGCGCAAGGGATGATCCGCCGTCCGTGCCGCCGATAGATGCGGAAGTCAGCATCGAGCGTGAGCAAGACGGGGTCCGCCAGTATTTCGGTCATGCGGACGAGACAGGCATCGGCAAGGCTCATGGGGACGTCCGCATATTTCGTCATGAGCTTGAGCACCTCATCGACGTCCGCGGCAAAATTGAAGGCGCCAACGACGGCGCGCCGTTGCAGCAGCGCGGCGAGCACGGGGCCGCCCGTCGCGCCAAGGAGATAGAACGTTTCGGACAGCACCGCCTCGCATGTCTTCCAGGGCGGCGGCAGGCGCTGCGACTGGACGATCGCCCATCGATGACCGGCATCTCTCTCGCTCACGAGCGCGATCAAAAACCCCGTGTCAACGAGGACGTTTGCGGCCATAGCCGGCTCGCAGATATTTTTTCTTGTTGGCGCCCAGATCGGCAGGCAATCCTTTGACGGCACCGATGAGGTCGGCGATCGCATCGAGCGTCGCGGGCCGCTGCCGCGGCGAAGCGGCCGCGTTCGCCAGGCGCTCCCTGACAATGTCGGACTTCGAACGCCTGCGCCGGCGCGATTCAACCTCGATTTGGCTGATCAGCGCGTCGGGAAGCCGGACGGTAAGAGTTTTCATGCGGCCGTTGTATGACGCGATTGGCAATTGCGCAAGACAAGTGACTTTAAATACCGGCCCGCGGGCAATGGGAGTGCGGATGGAGCGTAAGCTGAATTCGGGCTACATGCGTCGGCAATGACGCCTCGACGGGAGACCATCTTCGCGCTGTCCTCGGGCCGGCCGCCGGCGGCGATTGCGGTGGTGCGCATCTGCGGCCCGAGCGCGCGCATCGCGCTCGAGAAGCTGATCGGCCGCGTGCCGCAGCCGCGGCAAGCGGCGCTCGCCCGGGTGCGCGATCCGGCGAGCGGCGAAATGATCGACGAGGGGCTTGCGCTCTGGTTTCCGGGTCCGCGCAGTGAGACCGGCGAGGACATGGCCGAATTGCAGCTTCACGGCGGCCATGCGGTCATCGCCGGCGTGCTCGACGCGCTGGGGCGCATCGAGGGCTGCCGTCCTGCGGAGGCCGGCGAGTTCACGCGCCGCGCTTTCGCGAACGGCCGGCTCGATCTCACGGCAGTGGAGGGCCTCGCCGACCTGATTGCGGCGGAGACGCCGGCGCAGCGCCGGCAGGCGTTCCGCCAGCTCAAGGGATTGATCGGCGACCGCGCCGAAGCGTGGCGGCAGCAGATCATCGAAGCGCTGGCGTTGGTCGAGGCGCGGATCGATTTTGCCGACGAGGCCGACGTGCCCGAGGACCTCGTCAACCCGGCGCTTCACGCCGCGCGGCGATTGCGCGCGGAGGTCGCCGCCGCATTGGCCGGCAGCGGCCGCGGCGAGCGTCTGCGCGACGGCCTCGTCGTTGCCATCGCCGGCCCGCCCAATGCCGGGAAATCGACGCTGCTCAATCGGCTGGCGCGGCGCGAGGCCGCGATCGTGTCGCCCCATGCCGGCACCACGCGCGACGTCATCGAGGTGCATCTCGACCTCGACGGCTATCCGGTGACGCTGCTCGATACTGCAGGCATCCGCGACAGCGCTGATCCGGTGGAGCAGGAAGGCGTGCGGCGGGCGCGCGAGCGCGCCGCTGCGGCGGATCTCGTTCTCTGGGTCATTGACGCATCGGCCGTTGGCGGAGATCGCGGTGAAATCGATAAAAACATCGCTGAATCAGATATTTGGGAAATAAACAATAAGCTCGATCTGGTTGTGGATAAGCTGTGTATAAGAAGTGAATCGCGATCCGACAATGATCCCGTCACGTTCGCGATTTCCGCCGCCGATGGGACGGGAATGGACGCCCTCGTGGCGGTGCTCGCGACTTACGCCCGCGATTATTTTTCGGCGACGGAGTCGGCGATCGTGACGCGGGCGCGGCATCGCCGGGCGCTTGAGGAAACCGTGTCCGCCCTCGATCGCGCCCTGTCTGAAGGCGAATCCGGGCAGGAAGAGCTGATCGCCGAGGACCTGCGCGCGGCCGCGACCGCGCTTGGCCGGCTCACCGGCCGGGTGGATGTCGAAGATATCCTCGACGTTATTTTCCGCGATTTCTGCATCGGTAAATGATCGATGAAGGCAAAATGGTTCATTGTAAATGAAAGGTTAACGATCACCTGGACCGGACCTATGTTTCACGTGAAACAAGCCTCCCGATTTTGACCGTGTAGAAGGCGTTGGCTAAAGATCGCCCTTTCGGAGACAAGTGATGGAGGCCCGCTTCGATGTGATTGTCGTCGGCGGCGGTCACGCCGGCTGCGAGGCCGCGGCCGCGGCCGCGCGCATGGGCGCGCGGGCGGCATTGGTCACGCACCGTTTCGCCACCATCGGCGCCATGTCCTGCAATCCTTCGATTGGCGGCCTCGGCAAGGGCCATCTGGTGCGCGAGATCGACGCCCTCGACGGCCTCATGGGCCGCGTGGCGGACGCGGGCGGCATCCAGTTCCGCGTGCTCAACCGCCGCAAGGGCCCGGCGGTGCGCGGTCCGCGTGCCCAGGCTGATCGCAAGCTCTACGCCGCGGCGATGCAGGAGGCGATCCGGGCGACGGCGAATTTGACGGTGATCGAGGGCGAAGTCGACGACCTCCTCGGCGATGCGCGCGTCACCGGTGCGCGGCTGGCGGACGGCCGCGTGTTCGGTGCCGGCGCCGTCGTGCTGACGACCGGGACGTTCCTGCGCGGCCTGATCCATATCGGCGAGCGGCAGGTTCCGGCCGGCCGCGTCGGCGAGGCGCCGGCCATCGGCCTTTCGCTCACGCTGGAACGCGCGGGGTTCGCGCTCGGGCGCCTCAAGACCGGCACGCCGCCGCGGCTTGACGGCACCACGATCGACTGGGCGGCGCTCGAGCGGCAGCCCGGCGACGAGCCGCCGGAACCGTTCTCCGCGCTCACCGAGCGCATCGCCAATCCGCAGGTGGAATGCGCGATCACGCGCACCACCGCGGCGACGCACGCCATCATCCGCGCCAATGTCCACCGCTCGCCTATGTATTCGGGACAGATCAAGAGCCGCGGGCCGCGCTACTGCCCTTCGATCGAGGACAAGATCGTGCGCTTCGGCGAACGCGACGGACATCAGATATTTCTCGAGCCGGAAGGCCTCGACGACACCACCGTTTATCCGAACGGCATCTCGACGTCGCTGCCGGAAGACGTGCAGCGCGCGCTCGTCGCCTCCATTCCCGGGCTTGAGCGCGCGCACGTCCTGCGGCCGGGCTATGCGATCGAATACGACCACGTGGATCCGCGCGAACTGCATCCGTCCCTGGAAGCCAAGCGCCGTCCCAGCCTCTTCCTCGCCGGCCAGATCAACGGCACGACCGGATACGAGGAGGCCGCCGCTCAGGGTCTCGTCGCCGGCCTCAATGCCGCCGCGCGGGCGCGCGGCGGTGCGCCGATCCTGTTCGACCGCGCCGAAGGCTATCTCGGCGTCATGATCGACGATCTGGTCACGCGCGGCGTCACCGAGCCCTACCGCATGTTCACCTCACGCGCTGAGTACCGCCTGACGCTGCGGGCCGACAACGCCGACCAGCGGCTCACCGACAAGGGCATGGCGCTTGGCTGCATCGGTCCTGAGCGCGCGCAGGCGCACCGGGCCAAGATGGCCGCGCTCGACGCGGCGCGGGCGATGGCGCAGGCGCTGACGCTGACGCCGAGCGAGGCCGCGCAGCACGGCCTGGCGCTGCGCAAGGACGGCCATCGCCGCTCCGCCTTCGAGCTTTTGTCCTATCCGGATATCGGCGTCGGCGATCTTGCCCGCATCTGGCCGCGCTTCGGCGACCTCGACCGGAAAATCGCCGAGCAAATCGAGATCGACGCGAAATATGCGGTCTATCTCACGCGCCAGACGGCGGACGTGGACTCCTATCGCCGGGACGAAAGCCTCCTCCTGCCCGACGAAATCGACTATGCGGCGCTGCCTGGACTATCCAACGAGGTGCGCCACAAGCTGCAAATCCATCGGCCGCGCACGATCGGGCAGGCCGGCCGCATCGACGGCATCACGCCGGCGGCGTTGACGCTGCTGGCGGCGCATCTGCACCGGCACGGCCGCAAGTCGAGCCGCGGCGCCGCATGATCGCGGATCGGCGCCGGCGTCGCGGGCAGGGCGCCGGCCGCTCGGTCTTCCGGGCATCCGCAGAAGGGTCGATGGACCTGGCGTCCGACCGCGCCCGCGCGCTCGCGCTGACGCCTGTTTCACGTGAAACACTGGCCCGCCTCGACCGCTTCGTCGCCGTGCTGCTGGCGTGGCAGCGGCGGATCAATCTGATCGCGGCCTCCACCGAATCGCAGCTTTGGACCCGCCACGTGGCCGATTCGCTGCAGCTTCTCGCGCTCGCGCCGCAGGCGCGCATATGGGTCGATCTCGGTTCCGGCGGCGGATTCCCCGGCCTGGTGATTGCTTGCGCGCTCGCGGAGACGGCCGGGGCGCGGGTGCACCTCGTCGACAGCAGCGCGAAAAAGGCCGCGTTCCTGCGGGCGGCCGTGCGGGCGACCGGCGCGTCGGCCACCGTCCACGCCGCAAGGATCGACGATTTCGTCCGGAGCGCTCCGGAACCCATCGAGGTCGTGACTGCCCGCGCGCTCGCGCCGCTCCCCGAACTCCTCGCCATGGCCTATCCGCTGTTGAAAAAGGGGGCGCGCGGCCTCTTTCCCAAGGGTCAAGATGTTGCCGGCGAATTGACCGAGTCCGCTAAATGTTGGAAGATTCGGGCCGGTCTGGCACTGAGTCGGACTGATCCGGACGCTCGAATCGTTGTCGTGCGTGGCCTCGAACCGAGGTTTCGATCCGCGCCCGGAAAGGGATTCGATTAACGCCGTCTTAACCTTGAGAGGAACGGAATCGGCCGCGATGAGTGACGTGTCATCCTCAGCGCTCTCTCTCTGCGTGGCCGAACCTTCCGCGCCGCATCACGAAACGCAGGCCGCACCGGCGCGGCCGCCTCGTGTGTTGGCCATCGCCAATCAGAAGGGCGGCGTCGGCAAGACCACGACGGCGATCAACCTCGGCACCGCGCTTGCGGCGATCGGCGAAGATGTCTTGATCATCGATCTCGATCCGCAGGCCAATGCCTCGACGGGCCTCGGCATCGATCGCCGCAGCCGCCGTTATTCGACCTATGACGTCATGACCGCAGAAGTGACGTTGCGCGAGGCGATCATCCCGACCGCCGTGCCGCGCCTTCATCTCGCGCCCTCGACGCTCGATCTCGCCGGGCTCGAGCTTGAAGTCGGCCAGGAGCAGGACCGCGCGTTCCGTCTGCGTCATGCGCTCGCGCCGCTCGTCGAGCCGGCGCCGCATGGCACCGACTTCACCTACATCCTGGTCGATTGCCCGCCGTCTCTCAATCTGCTCACGGTCAACGCCATGGCGGCGGCGCATGCCCTTCTCGTGCCGCTGCAGTGCGAGTTCTTCGCGCTCGAAGGCTTGTCGCAACTGCTCAAGACGGTCGACACGGTGCGCGCGCAGCTCAATCCGGAGCTTACGATCCACGGCGTCGTGCTGACCATGTACGATTCGCGCAACAATTTGTCGGGTCAGGTGGTCGCCGACGTGCGCGAGTTCATGGGGCGCAAGGTCTACGATACCGTCATCCCGCGCAACGTGCGGGTGTCGGAGGCGCCGTCCTACGGCAAGCCGGTGCTCGTTTATGATCTCAAATGCAGTGGCAGCGAAGCGTATCTGCGGCTCGCGACCGAGGTCATCCAGCGCGAAAAAGAATTATGCGTCGGATAGTGCGGGCGGCGCGGGTGTTTTTTGCAATGGCGATCTGACCGGTGGAGCGCGCATGACTGAAAGCTTAGGGCAAACCGCGACGGCGGAGGAGGCGACGCGGTCGCGGCTGGGGCGCGGCCTTGCCGCGTTGATCGGCGACGTGCGCGCCGAGGGATCGCACGAGCGCCCGCGCGGGCAGCGGCGGCTGCCGACCGATGTGCTGCGGCCCAACGCGCGCAATCCGCGGCGCGTTTTTTCCGACGCCGAGCTTGACGACCTTGCCGGCTCGCTGCGCGAGCGCGGCGTCATCCAGCCCATCGTGGTGCGACCGGTGCGCGGCCTCGCCGACGGTTATGAGATCGTCGCCGGCGAACGCCGCTGGCGCGCGGCGCAGCGCGCCGGGCTGCACGAGGTTCCGGTCGTCGTCGTCGAAGCGACCGACGCCGAGGCGCTTCAGCTCGCGATCATCGAGAACGTGCAACGCACCGATCTCAATCCGCTCGAAGAGGCGGAAGGCTATCGCGCGCTCATCGAGGAGCACGGCAACAGCCAGGAGGAGATCGCGCGGATCGTCGGCAAGAGCCGCAGCTACGTCGCCAACACGCTGCGCCTGCTCAAGCTTCCCGACGCCGTCAAGGCGCATATTCATAGCGGCAAGCTCGACGCCGGGCACGCCCGCATGCTGATCGGCGCGCCCGACGCCGAGGCGCTTGCGGAAGAGATCGTCGCCCGCGGCCTCAACGTGCGCCAGGTCGAGGCGCTCACCCGCGCGCGCAAGAACGGAAAAGAACGCGGCAACGGTCACGCGTTCCACGTATCGGCCGCCAAGAGCCCCGACACGCTGATGCTGGAAAAGCGCTTGTCGGACGCGCTCGGGCTCACTGTGAGCATCGAGGAGCGCCGCAGGGGCGGCATTCTCAGCATCCATTATCGCAACCTCGATCAGCTCGACGAGGTAACGCGGCGGCTGGAGCGGCAGAGTTAGCTGACATTCCCTTCATTGTTTCAGTTACTTAGAGTCCATTTCACTTAGGCTGAAGCATATCCTGCGTTTCGGAAGTAGTTTGCGCATTCCTGCGGAGGGAATGCGTTGAGCAAGGTTCCGATACGTCGCCAGGTCGTTTCGACGGTTCGCTCGTCGGCTTTTCTGAGCAGGGTCTTGAGCTTGGCGAAGACCTGCTCGATCGGATTGAGGTCTG
>JASHRY010000391.1 GCA_030037105.1 Xanthobacteraceae bacterium | reverse complement strand
GATGCCGGCGTCGCCGCCATCATCCATACCGACATCGCGCGCGACGGCATGCTCGGGGGCCTCGATCTCGACGCCGCCATCGCGCTCGCCGACGCGGTGTCGATCCCGGTCATCGCTTCGGGCGGACTTGCCTCGCTCGACGACGTGCGCGCCCTGCTGGCGCCGCGCGCGCAAAAACTCGCCGGCGCCATTGCCGGCCGCGCGCTCTATGATGGCCGGCTCGACGCCGTCGAAGCATTGCGGCTCATCCGCGCGGCGCGAGCGGCCTGATATGTTCAAGGTCCGCGTCATTCCCTGCCTCGACGTGAAGGATGGCCGCGTCGTCAAGGGGGTCAATTTCGTGAACCTGCGCGACGCTGGCGATCCGGTCGCGGCGGCGATCGCCTATGACGAGGCCGGCGCCGACGAGCTCACTTTCCTCGACATCACCGCCAGCCACGAAAACCGCGGCATCATGCTCGACGTGGTGCGGCGCACGGCCGAGGCCTGCTTCATGCCGCTCACGGTCGGCGGCGGCGTGCGCACCATCGAGGATATCCGCGCGCTTCTCTCCTCGGGCGCGGATAAAGTGTCGATCAATACCGCGGCGGTCGCGCGCCGCGACTTCGTGAGGGAGGCGGCGGAGAAATTCGGCGATCAGTGCATCGTGGTTGCGATCGACGCCAAGAAGGCCTCGAAGCCGGGCGAGACGGACCGCTGGGAGATCTTCACTCATGGCGGCCGCAACCGGACCGGGATCGATGCCATTGCCTATGCGCGCGAAGTCGTTGCGCTCGGCGCCGGCGAAATCCTGCTCACCTCCATGGATCGCGACGGCACGCGCCAAGGCTTCGATATTGCGCTCACGCGCGCCGTCGCCGACGGCGTATCCGTGCCGGTCATCGCCTCGGGCGGCGCCGGCAATCTCGATCACCTGGTCGAAGGCATCCGCGACGGCCACGCCAGCGCCGTCCTCGCCGCGTCGATCTTCCACTTCGGCGAGTATTCCGTGCGCGAGGCGAAGAACTACATGAAGCGCGCCGGCCTGCACGTAAGGCTCGATCCTTAGGGCGCGTCCGGAAAAGGCGCCCCGGACCTGATCCGGGCGCACGGGGGATGTCGGAAAAGATCATGCTTCATCATCATGCCGCCTCTCCCGGCATGGCGAGAGAGGTGCTAAGGAGGCTCGCCATGGCTCCGTTCACCCTCCATGACCTGGAAAAACGCGTGCAGGACCGGGCGCTGGCGAGCGCCGAGACGTCCTATACCCGCAAGCTGCTCGACCGCGGGATCGCTCATTGCGCGAAAAAGTTCGGCGAGGAAGCCGTCGAGGTCGCCATCGCCGCGGTCGGCGAGGATCGGGATCGCACGATCCGCGAGGCCGCCGACGTGCTGTATCATCTCCTCGTCGTCCTGCACGCGCGCGGCATCGCGCTCGACGAGGTCGAGGCCGAGCTGGGCGCGCGCACGCGTCAGTCGGGCCTCGATGAAAAGGCCGCGCGCAAGAGCAACTGAGGGCGGCGCGAATGGAGCAACGCACCGGGCAGGACCTGTCGCCCTATCGTGTGTTCACCCGCGCCGAATGGGCGATGCTGCGCGCCGATACGCCGATGACGCTTGCCGCGGCGGAGATCGCTCGGCTGCGCTCGCTGCACGACCGCCTCGACATGTCGGAGGTCGAGGAAATCTACCTGCCGCTGTCGCGGCTTCTGTCGCTCTACGTGGCCGCGACTCAGCGGCTCTTTCTGGCGCAGCAGGGCTTCCTCGGCACCGAGGATGCCAAGACGCCTTACATCATCGGGGTCGGCGGCTCGGTCGCGGCCGGCAAATCGACCACCGCGCGCGTGCTGCAGGCGTTGCTCGCGCGTTGGCCGAACGTGCCCAAGGTCGATCTCGTCACCACCGACGGCTTCCTCTTCCCCAATGCCGTGCTCGAGCGCGAAGGCCTGATGGAGAAGAAAGGCTTTCCGGAAAGCTACGACTTGCCGGCGTTGCTGCGCTTCCTCTCCGATATCAAGGCCGGCCGCCGGCCGGTGCGCGCGCCGGTCTATTCGCATCTGCTCTACGATGTCATACCGAACCAGTGGATCGAGATCGACCGCCCGGACATCCTCATCGTCGAAGGGCTCAATGTCCTGCAGGCCGGCCGGCTGCCCAAGGACGGCAAGGCCGTTCCGTTCGTCTCCGATTTCTTCGACTTCTCGGTCTATCTCGACGCCGACGAGGCCGTGCTGCTGTCCTGGTACGTCAATCGTTTTCTCACCTTGCGCGGCACCGCCTTCGCCGACCCGCGATCCTATTTTCACCGTTATGCGCGATTGTCCGACGCGGAGGCGATGATGACCGCGACGTCGATCTGGAACCGCATCAATCTGGTGAATCTGCGCGAGAATATCCTGCCCACGCGCCCGCGCGCCGATCTCATCCTCAAGAAAGGCGAAAGCCACGAGGTCGAGGAAGTGGCGCTGCGGCGGTTATAAGCTTGCTCCGGCGCGGCGGATTCGATCCTCACGCCGCCAACGCGGCTCTTCCCGCCGCCGCGAGCGCCGCGGCGAGGCGTTCGCGGTCGAGCGGCTTGACC
>JASHRY010000390.1 GCA_030037105.1 Xanthobacteraceae bacterium | reverse complement strand
CCTCCTGTGGAGTTTCTCGTTCTTATGCAGCGCTCCTGCACTTTATTGTATTTGAGCTTTTGTGTTCCAGCGCACCTCCAATGCCGTTTTAGTGAAACATTCGATCGCCACGCGGACCGGATCGAATCCCGAACTTGCGCGTCGCGAAAGCCATGACACGCATCCGAGCGAGTGCTCGAATTTTCTCTATGGCCTGATTGCTTACCGTCCCTCCCGCGGCCTTCTCCGAGCCGTGCTCAGCCCAAGAACTTGCCAATTTGATTGGCTATGGAGACACGCTTGTCAAGTGAAGTTGGCCGCCGCCTCGTGGTGCGTTGTTTCGTGGTGCAATGCGAATATGTCAGCTTTCCATGCGGTTGCTGCACGACTCGGCGGGCGTGATCCCACAGTTCGATTGCGGGCAGAGCGCATTGGGTTGGAACGGACGCCGGGAACAGGACCCTCAGAGCGGCTGTTTTTTACAACCATTGTCATCAAGACACGGCCCGTGAGCAGCACCATGCCGTTGTGCCGGAGCACGCGGCCGCGCGTGACAGCGTCGACGAGCTTCTCCAGCCCATCGTGCCCGGTCGGACCTGCATTGCCGCATGATCTCCTCCCTCCGCTCGCTGCCCATCTTGGTGCGCGGATAGTCGGCGGGCGTAAGCGACACGGCGGAGAAGCAGGTCGCTGACTCGAGAACCCGGTAGGCATTCAATTGTCGTACTTGAGGTAGGCGAAGCGCTGATCCTTTTCCGGCGTGCCTTCGAGCGCGCCGCCCTCCTTCGCCGGCTGCCATTGAACGATGTCCTCGATCTTCTTCGCCAACTCGAAATCCTTGTCGGTGACGCCTTTGGCGGCGTGATTCTGCAGTCGTACCTCGACCCAGTCGTAGGACGCGGCGATGTCCGGATGATGCCAAGCCGCCTCCGCCAAATGCCCGACGGTATTGATGACCATCAACGTGCCCTTCCAGCCGTAGGTGCGGTACTTGCGGCGTATCCAACCGTTCTCCAGGCGCCAATGCCGCAAGTCGCGTTTCAGGCGCTGTTGAATCTCTTCATCTGAATAAGTTCGCTCTTTGGTGTCGGTCATGGGGCGCCTCCGTTGCATCGTCGACCCGCGTTCGGCTTGCCAACCGGGACGGGGTGACGCAGTGTAGACTCGTATTTCCATTTGAAAAACATGGAGAGCGGCGATTTCGAACGCCGGCGCGTACCCGACCGCGTTCGCCGGGCTCGATTCCGGGACGCCACTCGCGCTTGCGGCCGCGGCTGCGGACTTATTGGAGCTCGATAGCGATCGTGTAGAAATTGTCGTGCGAGCAAATCACCTTGAACTCGCGTCGATAGCTCGAAAAGTAATCGTCGACGGCGCGAAATTCATGCAACAGCTCGCCGAATTCGTCGAATATCAAGACCGCACCTTTCGGCAAAGCCGTGTCCAACCTAGTCAAGCAGTAAAGCGTTGACGAATAGAGATCGCAGTCCAGGTGCAGGATTATCCGGTTGCGTATCTTGAAGTCGGCGAGAAATTTTGGCAGCGTGTCTTGGAACAATCCGACAACGAATTCAATACGCGGATCGGCGGTCATCGGCATGCGGCCGCCGGTATCGAAATGACCGCGCTTGAAATCGCCGTTCCAATCCTCCGGCAAACCGGTAAAGCAGTCGAAGCCGAAGAATCTGCTGTCAGGCGATTCATTCTGCTCGGCAAAATAGAAGATGCTGTGACCCTGGTGCACGCCGAATTCCAAATAGTCGATTGGACCGGCAGAGTGGTCGGCAATAAAGGACCACATGGCTTCGCGGGTCGAAAACGACGGTACATTTGAATTATCCCGCGTAAAGCAATGCAACAAGGGCCGACGGTTTATCTTGTCGATCATCGGGCTGTACGGCATGTATCTGCCGTAATTGGCGATGAGAGCATTCGACAAAATGCGTCCGGTTCGCCTGGCATGCTCGCGAAATGACATGGCGCGATCCGGTTTGCTTGAGGCCAGAAGAGGGGCGCAAACGCCACCCGACGCTGATCTACCAAGCCTTTGCCGGTCTCCTCGCCACGTCGATTATCACGTCAACGCAGTAGGCGATTTTTTGACCGAAATTAACGTTAAGTCTGCGCATTTCTGTACAGGTCGGCGCCGGCAGCGACTTCCGTTGTCGCGCTCGAGGGCGGTGCGCGCCTGTTAAAGTAGTCCGACACCGACGATGAGGACGACCAACATCGCTATCAACACGTAAGCGGCATATGCGTTCACGTGCCCCACCTGCATCCGCCGGGCCTGGCCGGCGAGGGTGCGCAAAATGTCGATCGGCGGTTGCAGGACGAAACGATCGATGACGTGGACCTCGGTGTATTCGCGCTTGATCGCGGTGCGGAAATGCGTGGCGACCGCCGCGGTGGTCTGCTGGCGCGCCGCCGGACTCAGCAGTGCGCCGAAGATGACGCGAACCGGATTGGAAAATCCCGTCGCCGTATATGTAAGCTCCGGCGTCAGGTTACGCAGCCCGCCGTCCCAGGCTGCGGCGCGCGCGAGCGTGCGTCTGCGCGTGAGCAAATTGAATGCGACGAAAATCACCGCGATGATAACGGCAAGCGCGACCACCATGTAGGAGGTGGACATCGCGAACACGACGGGATTGCGCTCCTCGCCACGGTGCAACACGACGAGGCCGCGCCCGGGCAGAACGCCGTTGCCAACCTGCGCGCCGAGGTCGTGGAATTCGGACACGAACGCCGGCGGCAGCTTCTCTTGTTGCTGCGCGTGCGCAACGAAGAAAGGCGGCACTAGTGCGGTGGTGGCGCTGGAGTGAATAAGCGGCACGGCCGCACGATCGATCGCCGGTATGACATAGGTCGGCAGAACTCCGAGCGCGATGCATAAAGCGGCGAGGATCGCGAGCGGCGTGCGGATGCCGACTTGAGCCTCGGTTGCCGCGGCGGCGCCCGGCGAGCGCGGCAAGCCGAGGAATCCCATGGCAAACACCTTGACGAAGCAGGTAACCGCCAAACCGGCGGTCAGCGCCAAAAAGGCGCCGCAGACCGCAAACACGATCTTGATCAGCGTCGACGACAAGACCGCCGAGCGCAGCACGGTCTGCAACGTCAGCCATTCGCTGACGAAGCCGTTGAACGGCGGCAGCGCCGCAATGGACAAGACGCCGATAAGGAAGAAAGCGCCGGTCCACGGCATTCGGTGAACGATGCCGCCGAGGCGGTCGAGATCGCGGGTGCCGGCTCCGGCTTCCACCGCGCCGGTGCCGATGAACAAGAGCGCCTTGTACACGGAATGATTGGCGAGATGATACAGCGCCGCGATCAGCGCGATGGCCGCGACAACCCGGTGCCCCGTCGCCATGAAGACCATCGCGGCGCCGATGCCCGCGGTGACGATCCCCATGTTCTCGATGGTGCTATGCGCCAGCAAGCGTTTCAACTCGCTCTGGATGGTCGCGTAGAGAATGCCAATCAGCGCCGAGAGACTGCCGATCACCAACACAACGAGCCCCGGGATGGCTCCCATCGTCGACGCCAGGTCTAGATTGACGCGGACAATTCCGTAGATGCCGAGATTGACGATCACCGCCGAAAGCAGCGCGGAAACGTTGGTCGGCGCCACCGGATGGGCGAGCGGCAACCAACTGTTGACTGGAATGAGACCGGCCTTCACCGCAAATCCGAAGAACGATAGCAGGAAGACGACAAGCCGCAGCGTGTCGGGCAGGGCGGGCGCAGCGGCTCGCAATGCCGGGAAGCCGAGCCCGCCGGCGGTTCCGGCGGCTAATATGAACGCGATCGCCACGGCGACGGTTCCTGCCTCGCTCATTGCCAACATGACGTAGCCGGCCCTGGAGCTCTCGGCGCGCTCGAACTCGTAATTGACCAAAAGATAGCTCGCGATCGTCATCAACTCCCATGCGACGAGGAAGGAGATCACGTCCTCGGCGATCAGCACGAGGACGATCGAAGCAAAGAGAATGTGATAGAGGATGCCGAAATAGCGAAGGCTATGGTGGGCGAGGTACTTTTTAAGGTAAGTGGCGGAGAATATCGACACCGGCAGATAGACAAGGCCGGTGACGAAGATAAAGAACGCCGAGAGCCGGTCGGCGCCGAGGGTGAGCGTCCCGAGCGAGAGGACCGACCATAGCTCGGCGTGAAATTTGCCATCGGAAACGAGGAGCATCGCGCTCGCAGCCAAAATAAAGAGGGCTGCAAGCGAGCCGACGGCCGCGAGCAGGATCGATAGCAATCGCTGCGGGGCGAAAATGGCGAAAGCTGCTCCTGCGGCGCAGAGGATGAAAAACGCGACGAAGAGTTGCGTGACCGTGCTCATGCTGGCTCCGTCGTTCGCTGCGGCGGCGGCGACGTCAGCGCCGACGGCGGTTTTCTCTCCACCGCCAGGAGCAGACCGTGCAGAATCGCCAAAGGCGGCGGCGGACATCCCGGCACGACCACATCGACTGGGATGGTGTCGGCTGCGCCGGCCGAAGCGGCAAAGCTCGGGCCGAAGACGCCGCCGGAGGCGGCGCAGGCTCCGATGGCGACGACCCGCTTCGGCGTCGGCATCGCCTCGTAGGTCTTGCGCAACGGCAGCCGCATCGCGTCGGAAACCGGACCGGCAACCAGGAGAACATCGGCGTTGCGCGGCGTCGGCGTGGTGAAAATACCCAAGCGGTGCATGTTGTAATAGGGATTGTTGATCTGCCGCGCCTCGCTCATGCAGGCGCCGCAGGCGCCGGCATCGACGAAGCGCACGTGCAACGAGCGGCCGAAGATCCTGGCGAGCTTGCTCAGCGCCGGCTCGGCGTAGGCGCCCCACTCGAAATCCTGCTGCCATTCCACCGGCTCGGCCACATCACGCCGGCAACGGAAACAGTGAACGCAACGTCCGTGATCAATGGCGACGCCGCCATCCTGGCGCGCGATGGCTCCAGTGGGGCAACGCGCGACGAGCTGCTCCGCCGCCTGCGTCGAATTCAGGCGCGTTCCGACCGGGCGGCCGGGCGAAACGCCCGGCGCATCCTCGCCGGCACGCGGATAGCCGCTGCTTTTGATCCCCGAGAGCAGTCCCTTCAGCACCCAGTTCGCCATCGCAGCCCCCCGCTCTTACCTATCGCACTCGGCGTTCGACAGGCCGAAACTCGCGAGGATGATCGGGAAATCCTGGAACGCAAAATTTTCCGCCGCGATGTGGAAGCCGTGCCAGTTGGTGAACGAGGGCGGCGTCACCCGATAACGCGCGACCTTCCCGTCCTGGTCGAGCCGCAACCAGTGGAAGGCGGCGCCGAGCGGCGCCTCGACGGCGGCAAGTGCGGCCCCGGCGCGTGGCCGAATTTGATCGAGGCGCAGCGGACCCCGCGGCAGCGACGACAGAACTGCGCGGATGATGGCAACCGATTGCTCGGCCTCGCCGAACAGAATACGCAGGCGGGCGTAACCGTCGCCCTCATTCTCGATCGGAACGGAGAAATCGACGGCGTCGTAGGCGGCGTAAGGGAACAGCTTGCGGATGTCGCGCGCCGCGCCAGAGGCGCGGGCGATCGGTCCGACCAGGCCATAGGAGCGCGCATATCCATTGGCCACGACGCCGACTCCTTCGAGACGGTCGAGGAAGCTCGACGAGTAACGCAGCATGCGCAGAAGATTGTGTAATCCTTCCGCGACTTCTTCGACCGCGGCGATGAGATGGCGGCATTTTTGCTCGGCAAAATCGCACGCAACGCCGCCCGGAACGACCGCGCCGAACAAATAACGATGACCGCTCGCCTCGCAGCTCAAGCGCAGCAGGCTCTCCTCGATCAGCGCGGCCTGGCTGGTCGCCACCGCCAGCGCCGTCGAGTTGCAGATGCCGGTTATCGCCGCCGCGTGACTGCGCAGCCGTTCAAGCTCGGCGAGAGCGGTGCGCAAGGCCAGCGCCCGCGGCGGCGGCACGACGCCGCAGATCGCCTCGACCGCTTGGCAGAACGCCAGCCCGTGTGCGAAGGCGGCGATGCCGGAGAAGCGTTCGGCGAGCAAAAGGGCGCGGTCGGCGGGCTGTCCTTCGGCGATCTTCTCGACGCCGCGATACTTGTAGAAAAAGCGCGGAATGGTGCGGATCACGTCCTCGCCCACGGTCTCGAGCAGGAAGTGGGCCGACTCCGCGAAGTCCGAAAACACCGGCCCCACCGGCATCGTGAATGCGCCCGGGTCGATGACCACGGTCGGCGGCTCCCACCTTGGATCGCGGGCTCTGGGGACAAAACGCGCCCTGGCGTCGAAGTCGCGGCGCATCGGATTGACGCCTTCCGGCCAGTCTTCATGCAGGACGAATTCGCCGAGCCGCGGATGGCCCTCGAACTTCAGTCCGAAAAGATCCTCCGCCTCGCGTTCGTGCCAGTCGAACGAAGGGCCATGGGCGAGGCCGACAAGCGACGGGAGCGTCGATACGCCGGAATTAAGTTGCACGGCGACGTGGACCCAGGGCGAAGCGGCGTCCTTGTAGAAGACATAGGTCAACGACCAGCCGGGACGCGGCGTCTGCTCGACGATCAGCGTCGCGAAGATGAAATCGAGGTCGCGCGTGAGCCATTGGCAAAGGTCGGGCAAAATATCGAGGCCGCATTCGAGACGACAAAGGCGCGCGGCGGCGTCCTCGGTCACGACCGCCTTGCCGGCCCAGAGGCTGCGGCAAAGCTCGGTAAGACTCGCCGAAGCGGCGGCGGCGTTGTCGGCGATGCGATCGAGCACGGCCATGAGCTTGCTCAGCCTCCCATCGCATTCGCCGCCGCCTGGAGCAGATCATGCAGCGGCGCCGGCACATAGATGCCGACGATCACCAGCGGGATGGCGGCAAGGGCAAGAGTCAGCTTGCACGAGCGCGGCAGCGCTACGGCCCGCACTTCATGCTCCGGCGCGCCGAACGCCATCCGGTTGACGTGCAACATTACGGCGCAAAACGCGACCACGACGAGCAAACCAAGCAGTCCGACGACCAGGAACTGGCCGCTTGCCAGCCCGGCCTTGAGAATCACGAACTCGCTGACGAACACGGCAAACGGCGGCGCTCCGGCGATAGCGAAGCCTCCGGCTAAAAGTGCAACCGCCGCAAGGGGCGACGATCGGACAAGTCCGCGGACCGATGCGATGTCCTGCGTACCGACGCCGAGCACGGTTACGCCCGCCGCGAAAAAGCAGAAGGATTTCGCGATCGCGTGTCCGGTCATCTGATAAGCGACGCCGAGATGGGCGTCGGCGCCACCGAGACCGGCGGCGACCAAAATGATTCCCATGTGTTCGACCGTCGAGAAAGCGAACATTCGCTTGAAGTCGCGGACGTAGATCAACAGCAGCGTCGCTATGGTCACCGATAGGAGGCCAAAGCCGATCAGCCAGGATCGCGCGTCGAGCGCGGGCGCATCGGCGACCACGGGAAGGAGCCGCAGGATGACATAGAGTGCCGTCGTCGTTTCGACACCGGAGAGCAGAGCACAAATCGAGGCCGGCGCCTGGCTGTGCGCATCCGGCAGCCAAGTGTGCATCGGTACGAGCCCGACCTTGGTCCCGAACCCGACCAGGATGAAAAGGAAGGCCGCCCACAGCAGCGCCGGCGGCATATGGGGAGCCGCGGTGATCAGCCCCGACCAGGTGTACGGCTCCTGGCCGGCGACGCGCGATCCCCAATAGAGAATAAGGAAACCGAGCAGGGCGAGGACGGCGCCAAGCGTGGTGAGAATCACGTACTTCCACGCCGCTTCGAGCGCTTCCGGCGTGTCCTCGAAGCCGACGAGGAAGGCGGAAAGCAGCGTCGTCAACTCCACCCCGATCCACACGAGGGCGACATTCGCCAAAAGCGGCACCGAAAGCATGGAAAGAACGAACAAATTATACAGTGCATAATATTGTCGGACGCTCTTGCGGCCGCCATGCTTTGCGCTCTCGCCGATATAGCCCCACGAGAACAGCGCGGCGGTAAAACCGACGAAGGCCACCAGCAGCAGCACCAGGGCGCCGAGTCCGTCGCAGGTCAGCCATTCGCCGAAGCTCGCGATATGTTCGCTGCGGGCGGCTTGCGCTGCGACCGCGAGCGCCAGGCCGAGAACGATTGCGGTCGCAAGAAGCGTAATCGGCGCGGCGAAGCGCCGGCCGAACGGCAGCAGCGTTAGGCCGCTTGCCAGCAACGGGACGATTAGAATTGCGACAAGCAGCATGAGACCCTCAACGATCCCGCAGCGAGGCCAATTCGCCGACCGACGTGGTGCCGAGACGCGCATGGATGCGGCGGGTCAACATGCCGATGACGAGCGCAATCGCCGGCACGTCGACGGCGGCCGCCAGTTCGGCGATCATCGGCAGGTTCGGAACGATTGCCACTCCGGCGAAGAACACGCCGTTCTCCACCCCGAGCAACCCCAGGAGCTGCGGCACCGCCTCGCGGCGGACGACGATGGTGAAGGTGCCGAGGAACATCGCGGCGATGCCGAGCGGCAGGTTGATCGGCGCAAACGGCACGGCGACCGCGCCGAGGAGCGGAACGGCGAGGACGTAGGCGACGACAATGAGCACCGCGGCGATCAGCAAGGAACTCGGGATGTTCAGGACCCGTTCGATCTCCCGCGTGCGATAGATTTCCGCGCTCACGGTGCGGCGTAGCAGCCGGGGAATGAGCAGGGCTTTGGTCGCGATGGTGATTGCCGCGACTGCGAACAGATGGACGGAGCCCTGCGCGATGCCGAGAAGCAGCGCCGAGAACGCCAGCAGCAGCGACTGCAGGATGAAAAGCTGCAACGAGGCGATGACCTGGCGCGTGGCCACGACGCCGAGCGCGGTGAGCAGAAACAGCGCGCCGGTCGAGGCGTCAAGCGTAAAGAGCACCGGGGAGCCGTTCATCGTCCGTCCTCAAATTTGTGACAATTGGGTGATCACCGCGACGACCGAAATCACGAACGCGGCGCCGAGGAATTCGGTGATGCGGAACAGGCGCAGCTTGGCCAGCGACGATTCGATGTAAACCAGCACCAGCACGAAACAGAAGACCTTGAACAAAACGAGCGGAATCGCCAGCAGAACTTCGCCGAGGCCCGTCCCCGCCGCCAAACCCCACGGCGTCACCAGGACGTTGAGGAAGATGCAGATAAGGACGAAAAATTTCATGGCGCCGGCCCACTTCATCAACGCGGCTCCGCGCCCGGAATATTCCAGCGATTTCGAACGGTCGATCATCGCCAATTCGAATTGACCCGAGGGGCTGTCGACCGGGAGGCGGCCGTCATCGGCGAGGATCAGCATCAGGAAGGCGATCAGCAGCAGGACGTGCGAGGGCTCGAAGAAATTCGCGATCGGCGTGACCCAGCGCGCCTGCACGATGTAGGGGATGGTCGATCCGGCCACGAACGAGACGGTCAGGAACACCAGGATGAACACCGGCTCGGCGAGGAACCCGACCATGCGGGTTCGGCTCGCGCCCATGGGTCCGTACGGATTGGCGGTGTCGACCGCGGCGAGGCTGGTGAAAAAGCCGCCGAGCGCGAGAACGAAACCGGCGCCGAGCATGTCGCCCATGAAGGCGAAGAACAACGGATAGCGCGTCAGCAGCGGAATGAGGAGAGCGACGAACAGCGGCGCGGCAAAGGCCACGTAGGGCGCGAAGCGGAAAATCCACGAACTATGCTCGGATACGATTTCGTCCTTATGCAAAAGCTTCCAGATGTCCCGGTAGGGCTGAAAGATGCTGGGTCCGTGTTTCGATTGAAGAATCTCCTTGAGGCGGCTCGTAACCCCCTCCACCAGAGGAGCAAAAGCCACGACGACGAGGACCTGGATGATATTGTAGACGATTCGCTCGGTCATGCGCCCAGGCTCCGCGCATGCCGCGGGCGGCCGCCTGATATCAAAGCGCGTCCGCGTGCCGCGAGAGTCCGGCGGCGATGGTCGTGTCTGTCGAGTAAAATAATGACCCTGGCGATCAACATCGCGTCACTCGTCTCTCGGTCTACTCCTACCTCCGCTCAGATCGTTCGACCGAGCGGCAGCAGGAGTCATCAGCCCAAGAGGGCGAGCACGGCGAACCCCATCGCCAAGTTCCATTGCGGGGCGCTACCTAGACCATTGCCAAGACTCTATCAACCGTCCGTGCGTGACTTTCACAGCAAAATGAATCGACACTTGAATATTGTGCAAGCGTCACGCCGCGCCTTCGGTCTTGCTCGATCGAACGTGAACGCCTATCTTCCTTAACAGGGGATGGGGTTCCCCTTCGACCGCCAAGAAAAGGCTGATGACTCCTACCGCGATATCAAGCGGTGGGGGCATGCGTGTTCCTGCACACGTCCTTATTTGCTTGATATCGCGCGTCCCGCGGCGCCGAGCCGCGAACTAGGGTTCCGCGATGATCGATCCGGCGGTTCCGTCATGTCTTCCAACCCGCGGCATGGAGCGGAAGGCCGCCCGGCGCTCGGCCGGTCGCCTCTTCATCAATGTTGGCGGAAAATGGGCGTAAGGAGAAGGCACGATGAAAAATCTGGCGCGGCCTTCCTTCTTTCGTGTCTTCGATTTGCTGCTGGGCAAGACCAATCCCGGCCTAAAGCTGTCGTCGTGGATGCATGACGGCGTCGCCTGGGAGCGCGAACGCAACAGCTTCACGGGCCCCAAACATGGCCAGACCATCGAGATCTTCACCCTCACGCGACCGGGAAAGCACGGGTGGAGCGTCATGATCGTCAAGGAATATTGGTGGGTCGGCAAGGAAAGCAGGGCATTGAAGGCGATGCGTTGGGCCAAGCCGATCGACGGCGAGCGCGGCGACATCATGCAGTGGTTCCGCGCGCAGGAAGCCGCGCTCGACCACCAATTGGAGATTGGAACCGCGTCTGCGGTCGCGGCGGAACATGCGAATGGCGTCGAAGACATCGAGATGTTCGATGCTGCCGATGACGACTAACGACCGGTCGGGCGGGCGGAGCTTGGAAGAAAGTGGATCGAACGACGGATATGACGGCTCAATCGCCACGGGAAACCGGCCCGGATTCGAACGTTCTGAATACGATCGAGCAGGCCGGCTGCCTCCTTGAGTCCGCCTTCGGCGCGGAATCCCCGTTGCGTCTGCGGCTGCGCGCGCTCGCCGACCGTCTCCGGCACGAGCGATTGCAGATCGCGGTGCTCGGTCAATTCAAGCGCGGGAAAAGCACGTTCGTGAACGCCTTGCTCGGGGCGCCGCTGTTGCCGACCGCCGTCGTCCCGCTGACCGCGATTGCGACCTTCATCGCCTGGCGCGAGCAGCCGCTGATCATTGTCCGGTTTATGGGCGGAAAGCCGCCGCAAGAATTTACCGTCACTCGGGCCGACGACATTCGCGACGTTCTTTTTCGTTTCGTGACCGAGGAGGCAAATCCGAAGAACGAACTCGGGGTCGAACGCGTCGAGCTTTTCTACCCCGCCGCCATCTTGGCCGACGGCACCGTGCTGATCGATACGCCGGGTATCGGCTCGACGCTGGCGCACAACACCGAGGCGGCGCTGCGCTTGCTGGCGGAGTGCGATGCGTCGCTGTTTGTCGTATCGGCCGATCCGCCGATCACCGAGGTGGAACTCGGCTATCTGCGGCGGCTGAAGCCCGGAACCGGCCGCACGTTCTTTGTCGTCAACAAGATCGATTACCTCAGCGCCGACGAACGACGCACGGTCATCGATTTCTTGCGCAAGGTGTTGGCGGATGAATCGTTCATCGAAGCCGGAACGCCGATTTTCGCGGTGTCGGCGCGTCGGGGACTGGCGGCCAAGCAGGCGCGGGATCGCGAGGCTCTGGATCGGAGCGGAATAACGGAAATCGAGGACCATCTCCTGCACTACCTGGCAACGGAGAAGACGCGGTCGCTGGAGGAAGCGGTCGGG
>JASHRY010000389.1 GCA_030037105.1 Xanthobacteraceae bacterium | reverse complement strand
AATCGCTTTCGCACCATGCGGCAGATTCCGGCCGAGACCGCGATTTCCCGCGCGATGTCGAAGGAACTTGCGCAACGCGGCTTCAAGTTCTGCGGGCCGACCATCGTCTACGCCTTCATGCAGGCCGTCGGCATGGTCAACGATCATCTCATTACCTGCCATCGCCACGAGGCCTGCCAGCGGCTGGGCGGGCCGTAGGCGCCATTGCGCGCCGGCAAGCGACGACGCAATGCTTCCCTCCCTCCCGCTCACCCGCTCGCGGCGCGGCGCCGCGCCACGCTGAAGAAGATCGCGGCCAACAGGGTCAGCGTGCCGATGACGGTGTAATGCACCGACGAATTGGCGTTGACGAAGGAGGAGGCGCTCGAGGTCGCCTGCACCAGGGCCGCGCCGAACAGCGTGCTCACGAACGAGCCGCGTCCGCCGGCGACGCTCGCTCCGCCCAACACCACGACGGTGATGCTCATCAAGGTGTAGTCGGTGCCGGTCGACGGCGAGCCGATGCCGACCTGGCCCGCCAGCATCAGTCCGCCGATGCCGGAGAGGAAACCGGAAATCACGAACGCCAGCATGGTGAGGCGCCGGCTGTCGATGCCGAGCCGATGGCTCGCCACCGGGCTCGAGCCGACCGCGCGGAAGCTGCGTCCGAAGGCGGTGCGATAGGAGAGCCATTCGGCGCCCGCCACCATGGCCAAGGTCAGCACCACGCCGGCCGGAAGGAACCAGATCGGAAATTGCGCCGCGTCGGAGACGGTGTCGGAAATGGTCCCGGCGGCCGTCGGCCGCAGCAACAGCGAGACTCCCTGCAATCCGATGAAGGTGGCGATCGTCACCACGATCGACGGCAGGCGCAGCGAGGTGATGAGGAGACCCTGCAGCCAGCCGAAACCGGCGGTGAACAGGAGGATGAGAATCAGGCTTCCGGCCAGCGCAAACCCCTCTGCGTCGTCCGGTGCAAGGAAGGAGGCGAGGACGACGCAGAATCCGGCGAGCGGGCCGATCGAAAGATCAATGGCGCCGACCAGGACGGTCGCCAACTGCGCGCAGGAGAGGAAGGTCAGGATGCTGAAGAACGAGAGGATGCTCTTGATGGAAACCGGCGACAGGAAGTAGCTGTTCAGCATCTGGGTGCCGCCGAGAATGACCACGGTGAGAACGGCGAGCACCAGAGCGGGAAAATGGTCGCTCGACAGGAACCTATATCCGCTGCGAGCGCGGGCGCCGGCAGGGCCGGCGCTGGCGCGCGATACGGTGGCGGTGAGATTGGCCTCGGTGATGGCGGCGTCGGTGACCTCCGCGCCCGACAATTGGTGAACGATGCGGCCGCGGGCGAAGATCAGCACCCGGTCGCATAGGCCTTCAAGCTCGATACCGTCCGACGAGGACACCAGGACCGCCAGGCCCTGGTCGGCGATGGCCCGCAGCCGCTGGTAGATTTCGCTGCGCGCACCGATATCGACGCCCTTGGTCGGCTCGTCCACCAGGAGCACTTTGGGCTGCGCCGAGATCTCGCGCCCGAACAGCACCTTTTGCTGATTGCCGCCGGACAGCTCGAAAAGCTTCGATTCGATCGAGGCGGCGCGGATGCGCAAATGCTCGGCGATATCCTTGGCGCGCGCGGCTTCCTCGGCGCGGTCGATCACGCCCGAGCGCGAGACCGCGTGCAAGAAACCGAGACCGAGGTTCTCGCGCAGCGTCAGATTGAGGAACACGCCCTCGGCATGGCGATCGTCGGAAATGAAGCCGATTCCGGCCTTGCGGAACGCGCCGGGGCTGTCGCCGGGAATCTTGACGTCATTGACGTAGATGTCGCCGCTCTGCCGACGGTCGATGCCGGCGGCGGCGCGGATGAATTCGCGCTGGCCTTCGCCCTCGATGCCGGCAAGACCAACGATCTCGCCGGCATGGACGACGAGGTCGACTTGATCGAAGCCGCGCCCGCTCAAGCCCTTGACCGAAAAAAGCGCGGCGCCCACCGAATCCGCCTTGGGCGGAAAAATCTGCCCGAGCGGACGACCGGCGATCAGCGCCACGATCTCGGCCGGCGTGATCGCGCGGGCGAGGCGGCTGTCGATGATCTCGCCGTCGCGCATCACCGAAATGCGGTCGGCAAGCTCATCGACCTCGTGGAGCCGGTGCGAAACATAGACGATGCCGACGCCGTCGCGTTTCAACTCGCCGATCAGGTCGAACAGCTTGCGCACGTCGGCCTGCTGCAGCGGCTCGGTCGGCTCGTCGAGGAAGAGAACCTTGGGATGCGTGGCGAGCGAGCGTGCGATCTCCACGATGTGCCGCTGCGCCAGCGACAGCTCCGCGACGCGGCGGTTGACCGGCATGCGCAGCTCCTCGGTCGTGATCCGCGCCAGGATGCGCCCGGCCTCCGCGGCGCCGCCCGATCCGGCGAGCTTCGGCGCCGCGAGCTGCAAATTCTCCAGCACGGTAAGGTCGCCGGCCAGCGCCGGATGCTGATACACGACCGAGACGCCGTCCTCCCGCATCCGACGCGGATGCGGCGCGACCACGTCCTTGCCGTCGTAATGGATGGTGCCGGCATCGGCTTGAAGGACGCCGGCGGCAATGCCGATCAGGGTCGACTTGCCGGCGCCGTTTTCCCCGACGATGGCATGAACCTCTCCGGGAATGACGGTGAGATCGACGCCTTTGAGGGCCTGAACCGGGCCGAAGCTCTTGCGCACTCCCTTGAGCGCCATGATCGGCTCGAGCGACGCGACGAGCGGCGCCGCCGCGCCCGCGGCCTCATGCATGGCGCAGCCGCCGCGTTATCTCGGGAAGCGCCACGCCGCTCAACACGATGATCGCATCGGCCAAATCCTCGGCCGAGCCGCCGAATCCGAGCGCCGTCACCAATTGCGCCAGATAGGTCAGGAAAAAGGCGCCGATCACGGTGGCAACGACGCTTCCCTTGTTGATGCCGCCCAAGGAATTGCCGCCGACCACGACCGCGGCGATGGTGCCGAGGAGATAAGGCAGGCCGCACAGCACGGTGGGCGAGACCAGATATCCCGAAAGCATGATCGCCGCCGTCGCGTACATGAATCCGGCGAGCGCATAGGTCACGATGCTATAGGTCTTGAGCGGCACACCCACGGCATGGGCCGCCGGCGGATTGACGCTGACGGCGATGAAGTGGCGCCCGATCGCGGTGCAGGCGAGCACGAAGACGGTAACCCCGGCGACCAGCACCAGCACCCAGACCGTGATCGGCACATAGAGAAACCGCGCGACAAAAAAATTGACCATCATCGGCGGCGCCTGGACCGAGGCGCCGGTCGAGACGAAATAGGTCAGGCCGAACAGAATGGCGTTGACGCCGATCGTGGTCACCAGCGGCGGCACCTGCAACAGCGTGACGATGAGGCCGGTGAAGGCGCCGATCGCCGCGCCGATGGCGAGCCCGGCCGCCACGTAGAAAATCACCACGCCGGGATCGAGACTGCCGTTGGGCAGCTTGGTCACGACCACGGCGACGAACGACATGATTCCGGCGGTCGAGAGATCGAGCCCGCGCTGCTGGATCACCAGATGCTGGCCGATCGACGCCACGGCGAGGATCGCGAAATACGGCAGCGTCGAGAGGATCGCCGCCGAATTGATGGTACTGGGCGCGGCGACGGCGCCGACCACAACCAACACCGCCGTCGCGATGAACGACTTCAGCGGCAGCGGAAACTCGCTCAAATCCTTGCCGAGTCGGGGCATGCGCTGACGGAATGTCCGAGCGTCCGCCATATCCCGGATCCGGTCCTTTCCATTAAACGATACCTTG
>JASHRY010000388.1 GCA_030037105.1 Xanthobacteraceae bacterium | reverse complement strand
CCAGGCGATCGGCGCCAACATGATCCTCGTCGGTTATGCCTATCAGCTCGGCGCGATCCCGCTTTCGGCCGCGGCGATCGAGCGGGCGATCGAGCTCGACGGCGAGGCGGTGGCCATGAACCGGGCCGCGTTTCACTGGGGCCGCCGCGCCGCGATCGACCGCGATCAGGTCGAGGCCCTGACACAGCCCGCCGCCGCAACGACCAGCGATGCGCGGCGGCTATCCCAATCCTTCGACGAGACGGTCGAGCGGCGGGCGGAATTCCTCGCCGCTTATCAGAACGCCGCCTATGCCGCGCGCTACCGCGCCTGGGTCGACAAGGCGAAGGCGGCTGAGGCCGCGCGCGCGCCGGGCAAGTGCGGGCTTGCCGAGGCTGTGGCGCGGTATTTGTTCAAGCTGATGGCTTACAAGGACGAATACGAAGTGGCGCGGCTCTATACCGACGACTCGTTCCGCAGGCAGGTCGCGGCCGAATTCGACGGCGAGAATCTGCGCTTCGAGTTTCATCTCGCGCCGCCGCTCATCGCGCGCCGCGACCGGACGACCGGCCTACCGCGCAAGATGAGTTTCGGCCCCTGGCTCGTGCCGGCCTTCCGGCTGCTGGCGAAGCTCAAATTCCTGCGCGGCACGCCGTTCGATCCGTTCGGCCGCTCGCTGGAGCGCCGCACCGAGCGCAAGCTGATCGAGGATTACGAGTCGATGCTCGGTATGGTGTTGGGGAGCCTCACGCCCGACAACCACCATCTCGCGGTCGGCCTCGCCGCAATTCCGGAAAAAATCCGCGGCTTCGGCCACGTCAAGCAGCACCATCTCGCCGCCGCCAAGGCCGACGAAGCGACTTTGCTCGAGCAATTCCGCTCCGGCGCGCCGCCGCTGCTCAAGGCGGCGGAATAGGCCTGGCGTCGCCAAATCCTTTTCCTTCGAGAGACGGCCGCCGCTACCTGGGCCATCACATGCCATGACCTTCCAGCACCGAACGGCAGGCACGACTGATATGGTCGCGATGGATCTGCAGGCAGGACGCCACGCGAAATTGGTCCGGAATCTCGTTCCTGCAGAAACGATGCGCGTCGCCCCGGCAGGCTCTTTCCTCGGCCGAGCCGTGCGGCCGGAACTGATTGTTGTCGGCCCAGGCGGCGCTTGCCGCAAGGAGGAAGATCACGAGGCAAGAACTGCGAACCATGGTTGTTCCTTTTGACTGAAAAAGCGGCATGTGGCTCATCTCAATTCAGCGAATGGGGCCATATTGAGACTGGCCGTCGATTTGCCGCCATCTCCTGTTCCTTAGTTGCGAAGCGGTGATCGGCGAGTGGTCGCAGCATTTGCATCATGCAATACGATCCGCAATCGTATATATTCAGACGATGAACGACACGCCGCCCAAGCCCGGCAACGCGGGTGAGCCGACCGGGGAGCTGCCGGCGCAGCCTGCCGTGCTACGCGGAGCGGAGAGTGCCGCAACGCCCGCGGCTGAGAATGTGCCGATAGTAACAGCTCCCGCTATCGCCGAAGATGCGCCGGCGGACGAGCCGGCGGCAAACGCAGCAGTGACGGGCGAAGCGGCGTCGGCCGCAGTTAAAATCGGCGTGCTTGTCGTCAATCTGGGCACGCCCGATGCCGCCGATGCACCCGCTCTTCGCCGCTATCTGAAGGAGTTCCTCAGCGATCCACGCGTGATCGAGAAGGACAGCGTGATCTGGAAATTGGTGCTCAACGGCATCATCCTGCCGCTGCGGTCGCGGCGTCGCGCGCGCGACTACAAGAAAATCTGGAACCGGGAGAAGAACGAATCGCCGTTCAAGACCATCACGCGTGCGCAGGCGGAAAAACTCGCCGGTATTCTCGAACCGCTCGGCAAGCACGTCGTCGTCGACTGGGCGATGCGTTACGCCAATCCTTCGATCGCCTCGCGGCTCGAGGCGTTGCTGGCGCACGGCTGCGAGCGCATTCTGGTCATGCCGCTCTATCCGCAATATGCGGCGGCGACGACCGCGACGGCGTGCGACGAGGTGTTCCGCCTGCTGATGCGGCTGCGCCGACAGCCGGCACTGCGCGTGCTGCCCGCGTATTATGACGACCCGTATTACATCGAGGCGCTGGCTTCCTCGCTCAAGGCCGGGCTTCAGGCGCTGCCATTCGCGCCCGAGGTTATCCTTGCCTCCTATCACGGCATGCCGAAAGAGTACGTGCGCAAGGGCGATCCCTACGAGAGCCAATGTGTGCGCACCACGGAGCTGTTGCGCGAGCGGCTCGGCTTCGATGAAGGGAAGCTGATGCTGACGTTCCAATCGCGCTTCGGCCGCGGGGAATGGCTCAAGCCTTACACGATCAAGACCGTGAAGGCGCTCGCCAAGAAGGGGGTGAAGAACCTCGTCGTGATCACGCCGGGCTTTGCCGCCGATTGCCTGGAGACGCTGGAGGAGATCGCGGTCGAGAACGCGCGTGTGTTCAAGCGCCACGGCGGGCAGAATTTCGCCGCCATACCGTGCCTCAACGACAGCGAGGCCGGTATGCTGTTGATCAGGCGGCTCGCCATGCGCGAGCTGAAAGGCTGGGTGTGATCGCCGCGCGGTGATGAGCACGACGCGGCCGCGATCAACCTGCCGTTAACCATATCCGTTCTAACTCCGTTAACGATTGGGCGCCGCTAGGCGGCCCGTGCCGGTCGTCGCGCGGCTGTCGCACCGAGGCGTCCCGCGGCGCCGCTGGCGTCGGCGCAGCTCCTTGACGGTGGTTGGCCTTGGCGACTCCCGAGGTGACGCGAACGGCAGGACGGTGCGCGCCTCGATTGCGGGGAGGGTGCCGTTGACCCGCGACCGATGCGTGCGCAACGCCGGCGGCTTCGCGGTTGCCGCGGCGGTCGCGCTTTTGCCGGTGACGAGCGTGGCGCAGATGCCGGCGACCGATACCGGCATCGACCTGCTGCAGCCGTCGCTCGAAGGCAACCCGACCACCCCGCCGCGCTTTCATCGCCCGGGCGAAAAGGCGCCGCCGGCAAGCGAAGCGCCGCCACCCGGCAAGTTCACGGCATTGTCCCGCATCGGCGCGACGCCGGTCTATGGCAGTCCGACCGGCTTCGGCGCCGGCGACACGGGCTTTGATTCCAGCAACAGGCCGCGGCGCAAAAGGCTGGCGCAGACCCCTCTGCCAGAGAGCGAAGTCGCCCCCCCGGAAACAACGTTCGAGCCGGTGCCGACGTTGACGCCGCCCGAGCCCGCCGCGCCGGCCAAGCCTCCCGCCGGTAAAACGCCGCCGCCGGCAGAGATCCACCCGAAGAAGGCCGCGGTGCGGCGCGGCGCAGTCGTGCCGCCGCCACCGGAACCGCCGCCGGTGAGCAATCCGCCGCCGGAGGTGCATCCTGCGGCGGCCGCCGACCGGCCCGGCGCCGTCGTGCCCGTTCCGCCGCCGGCCTACTTCGACTACTGGGCGAACACGCCGCCGCCGACCGAACCGCCGCCCAACACCGTCCCGCTGGGGATGCTGCCGCAACGGCCATTGCCGATCGCGGCGGGCGACCCTTATGCGGCGCTCGGCATCCGCGCCGGCTCGTTCCTCCTGCTGCCGTCGCTCGATGTGTCGGGCGGATACAATACCAATCCCGAACGTGCGAACGGCGCTTCCGGTGCGCCCTTTTTGGTCGAGACGCCGGAACTGCAAGTCCGCTCCGATTGGGACCGCCATTCGCTCACCGCCGACATCAGCGGCTCCTACACCGAATACGGCGACGATCTCGTCCCCTCGCTCAACGTCCCCTATTTCAATTCCAAGATTGACGGCCGCATCGACGTCTCGCGCAATACCCAGATCATTGTCGAGGGCCGCTTCCTGCTCACGACCGACAATCCGGGGAGCCCGAACCTGCAGGCCCAACTCGCCAGGCTGCCCATCGACACCGACCTCGGCGGCACGCTCGGCGTGATCCAGACGTTCAACCGGTTCTCGGTGACGGTCAAAGGCACATTCGACAGCGCCGTCTATGACGATTCGCTCTTGACCAACGGCGAACAGACGAGCAACGCGGACCGCAACTTCGACCAATACGCCGGCATCCTGCGCCTCGCCTATGACCTCGACCCCGGATTGAAGCCGTTCGTCGAGGTGCAAGAGGACGAGCGCATCCACGGCGAGGAGTTCGATCGCAACGGATTGCAGCGCGACTCGGTGGGCACCACCGCGAAGGCGGGCGCCGATATCGACCTGTTCGGCTCGCTCACCGGCGAGGTGGCCGGCGGCTACGTCGAGCGCTCCTACAAGGACCCGACGCTGCCGGACGTCAGCGGACTTATCGCCGACGGCTCGCTGATCTGGCAGGCGACCGCGTTGACGAGCGCCAAGCTCTCCGCCGCTTCACAGGTCTACGAAACGATCGTCGATGGCGCCTCGGGCGAATTCAGTCACGATCTCAATCTGCAGGTCGACCATGCCTTCCTGCGCCGGCTCATCGGCACGCTGAAAGCCGGCTACGGCACCGACGATTATGTGGGCTCCGCGCTCCGGGACACGCGCTATTTCCTGTCCGCCGGGCTCACCTACAAACTGACGCGCGAAGTGCAAGTCAGAGGCGAGGTGCGGCAGGACTGGCAGCTTTCCACCACGCCCGGTCTGGCCTACACGGGGACCTCGTTCCTCCTCGGCCTGCACTTGCAGCGTTGAGAGCGGGCGTGGTTTCGTCTCGCGTCGTCATTGGCTCCTGGAATGAAGATATTGGTCGCGACGTCATGGTTTGCCATTGATCTCGGCGAGGATTTTCTCGATCTCGGCGCGAAAGGCCGGCGCGATGTCATCGCGCTGGAGCGCGTAGGAGACGTTGGCTGCGAGAAAGCCGATCTTCGAGCCACAATCGAAGCTGCGGCCGTCAAACCTCAAGCCGTAGAATGGCTGCGTGCGGGACAGCTCGATCATGGCGTCGGTCAACTGAATCTCGCCGCCGGCGCCGCGCTCCTGCGTCGCCAAAATCCCGAGGATTTCCGGCTGCAGGATATAGCGGCCGGTGAGGATGAGATTCGAGGGCGCGCGCTCGCGCGCGGGCTTCTCAACCATGCTGGTGATTGTGAACATCCGGCCCTTGGGGGCGCCGACGCCGACGACGCCGTATTGGTCCACGCGTTCGCGTGACACTTCTTCGACGGCCACGATGTTGGCCCCGCTGCCGATTTCCAGCGCAGCATCGATCATCTGCGCGAGACAGCCGCGCTCGTGCTGGACCAGAACGTCCGGCAATAGCAACGCAAACGGCTCGTGGCCGATAAGCTCGCGCGCGCACCACACCGCGTGGCCGAGTCCGAGCGGCTCCTGCTGGCGGGTAAAACTCGTCGAGCCGGGCTCCGGTAGGTCCTCATTAAGGAAATCGAGCACATTGTGCTTCTGGCGTTCCAACAGCGTCATTTCCAGCTCGAA
>JASHRY010000387.1 GCA_030037105.1 Xanthobacteraceae bacterium | reverse complement strand
CCATCACCGCTTCGGTCAGCCCCTCCGCTATGTCGTCCGCCATTTCGGCGAGCGAGGAGCGCATGTAGGAGCGCTCCGGCATGGCGATCGCCGGCAGGTTGACGCGGGCGGCGAACACCTCTTTGCCGCCGACGGTGAAAGCGAGCGCCCGCGCCTTGTCCGGCACGATCTGATGCGGTGGGATCACGCCGCCGAATTCGTGGATCGCCGCGTATTTCACGTCGCCGTTTGCGGCGACGCTCACCGACACCCCGGCGGCCGTCGCCTCAATCGTGGCGACGATCGAGCGGCCGAGCGCGCCGCTCTTCGCATGCAGCACGTCGCCGGAAAGCTTCTGCTGAATCTTTGCCTGCAGCTCGGCGGCAAGCGCGTTGGCTCTATCCGCCAGCGCCGCTTGCACGCGCTCCGGCATTGCCGCGAGCGCCGCGGCAGAACCGTTAAGCAGCAACAGCGACAGCATCAGATCCCGACCACGGCGCGGTACGGATCGAGCGACGCGCGCACGAAATCGGGCATATCCTTGAGGCTGTAGGCCGAGGTCATCTGACCACTCACCGTCTGGGACGATTGCCCAATGCGGGTACGGTAGCGGTAGCGCTCGGCCACCCATTCGATGCAGGCGTTGTTGATCGCGGCCGGGATGAAGCCGTAGGAAATCAGCACGTTGGCGCCGGCATCGGCCGCCGCGAAGGTATAGACGCCACCCGATACATTATATTGTCCGGCACTCGGGGCGCCCGCCACCGCCGTGAGCGCAGTGTCATTATTATATGTGACGCCGCCGTCGCTCGCCCACGGCCCGAACGGCGCCGCGGCCGTCACGGTGTAGGGGCCGGGCGCAGCCGGCACGGTCGCGCTTTCGTTTTCCACCGCGTAGCCGGCGGTATAGCCGAGCACGACATTCTGCCGACCTTCGCGGAAACGCAGGTGGAACAGGTCGAGCGCCTGCGGCCGCCCCGGCGGCAATCCGTCCCAGGCTTCGAGCAGGTAACCCTTGGTGAACGGCGCGCCAGCAGCCGGCGTTACCGCCGCCGGCACCGCAACATTGTCGATTGCGAGCGAGGTCATTTGCAGCACGGGAAAGCGGCGCAAGAAAACGCGCGCCTTGCCGTTGCCGTCCGTGCGTTCGGTGAACGGACGCGGCGTCAGCGACGGCCGGCCGAGATAGGCGGTGATGGCCCCGCTTACGTCGGTGATCAGCCGCGCAATGAGCGTGTCATCGGACGAGCCGATGCCGCTCGAGCCCGCGAGCCAAGTCTTCACGTCGGCGAGCACGGCGAGATCTGACGCGGCCATGTGTTCGGTCCTCGGCTCAGGCCTTGCGCGCGGTCGGATTGCCGCGGCGCGGCGCGACCGCGGCCTTCGGCGTCGCCGTCGCGTCCGGCTCCAGTTCGACGAAGCCGAAGCATTCGATCAGCAGCGCGCCGATCTCCGGCTCGACCTCGTAGGCGCCGTCGCGCGGCGCGATGGCGACGCCGGCGACGCACGGATCACCGACGCCCGGAGGCGCTTTGAGTTTCATGAGGAACCTCGTGGTTTCAGAGTTAGCAATTGATGTCGAAAGCGGAGACGAGCAGTGTTCACGAAACCCAGGAGAGCGATTTCAGCAGACGTTCCCCCCGCGCCGCAAATTGTTAACGATCGCCGACATTGCAGTTTGTCAGCGATCGCCGACCTGTGCTAAAGTCAGTGATCGCTGACATTTAGGAGAGATCATGCTCGTTCGCACGCCAGCCGATCTCGGCGCCGTCATTCGCGACCGGCGCAAACGACTCAAGCTCGATCAGGCGACTTTAGCCAACCGTATCGGCGTCAGCCGCCAATGGATCATCCAGACCGAACGCGGCCACGCCGGCGCCGAGCTGGGCCTGGTCCTGCGAGCCCTCGATGCGTTGAGCATCGGGCTCGACGCCAGCATTCGCAAAGCCGGCCGCAGGCCCCCAGGCGCCGTCGATATCGATGCCATCGTGGTCGCCGCGAAGACGAAGCCATGACCGCCGAGCTGGTCACCCTTCTTGGCGGCCGGCAGATCGGCCGCGTTCGTAACGAGCGCGGCCGCCTGACCTTCGTCTACGACGATGACTGGCGCGAGGATGCCGACGCATATCCCCTGTCGCTGTCGATGCCGCTCGCGGCGAAACACCACGGACGTGCCGTCATCGAAGCCTTCTTGTGGGGACTTCTGCCCGACAACGAGCGCGTGCTCGGTCGCTGGGCCGCGCGGTTTCAGGTGTCGGCCCGCAACGCGTTTGCTCTCATGTCCCATGTCGGCGAGGATTGCGCCGGAGCCGCACAATTCGTGACGCCGGATCGCCTGGACGACATTCGCAGCGGCAAAGGCGACAAAGTCGACTGGCTCGACGAGCCGGCGATCGCCAAGCGCCTGAAGATGCTGCGCGCGGATCATGCCGCCTGGCGGCTTCCCAGCGACACCGGGCAGTTCAGTCTGGCCGGTGCGCAGCCGAAGACCGCGTTGCTTCTACAAAACGGTCGTTGGGGCATTCCTTCAGGCCGCCTGCCGACGACGCATATTTTGAAACCGCCGACCGGACAATTCGACGGCCATGCCGAGAACGAGCATCTCTGCCTCCAGCTTGCCCGGAGCCTCGGTCTGCCAGCAGCGCAATCGAAGGTCGTGCGATTCAAAAATGAAATCGCCGTTGTCATCGAACGCTACGACCGGCAGCGCAAAGGCAATGACATCATTCGCGTGCATCAGGAAGATGTCTGCCAAGCACGCGGGATAATGCCGACAAAAAAATATCAAAACGAAGGCGGCCCGAGCGCCGCCGACATTGTCGATCTTCTGCGCACCTATTCGACGGATCCCTCTGCCGACCTGGATACGTTAATCGCCGCGCTCGGTTTTAACTGGCTCATCGCCGGCACTGACGCACATGCCAAGAACTTCTCGCTGCTTCTCGGCACGCGCCGCGTTCGACTCGCTCCGCTCTACGATATCGCCAGCATTCTCCCATATGACGAATTCGATATGCGTAGAGTCAAATTCGCCATGAAGATAGGCGGTGACTACAAGCTCGACCGCATCGGCTTGCGGCAATGGCAGAAGTTCGCACGCGAAACGCGCACGGAGGCCGATTCGGTGGTCGAGCGACTGAGTTCCATGGCGAAGCAACTTCCCGACGAGATAAGCACGCTTCGCGACCGCGCGCGTAAAGAGGGGCTTCGCAGCATCATCGTCAATCGCCTGGCTGCACGACTGATCGACCGCGCCGGCGATTGCGGCCGGCTGCTCGGAGCATAAGCGGCGTCTCTCATCTGTGGGGCGGGTGAACACGAGCAACGCGCGGCCGATAAAGGGTAACCTCAGCCCTTCACCCGTCCCGCTCACGCCGTGTTCGCGCGACACCTTCTCCCCAAGCCCCCAAGGAGCGAAGGTGAGCGCACTCACCCCGCGGCGATGTTCGAGATCACCGCCATCGACGGCGGGAAGTAGTGCTGCAGCACCTCGTCGGCATAAACGCCGGTCTGCCGCCGCTCGTGGACGGCGCGAGCGAGGGCGTCGGCGTGGTGCCGAGCGGCACGGAGGTGTCGCCGCCGAGAATGAGAATCTCCTCGCCGAGCATGCAGGCTTCGAGCCCGACCTTGGCGCCGATCGCCTTCACGTCATCGAAGCCCATGCCGGCATAGTAAGCTTCGAAGTCGACCGACGTCTCGATGCCGATGCCCTTGTAGGCGGCGCTGTAGTCCTGGGTGGAGACCGCTTGCACGCCGCCGCGATTGCCGCCGGAGCTGCCAGAGCTGGCGGCGCAGCGCGATGTTCACGGTCATCAGCACCTGCTGCACCGGCGAATAGCCGTAGACCTTGTGGGCGCGGACGTTGCGCGGCCGGTAGATGATGTCGCGCGCGGAATAATTGACCGCCGGCAGGCCCTTGAGCACCTGCTGGTAGGCCGGCG
>JASHRY010000386.1 GCA_030037105.1 Xanthobacteraceae bacterium | reverse complement strand
CGCTCAGCGTTCCATTGGCGCCGTTGCTCAGCGTGATGGTCAGCGTATCCGTATCCGTCCCGCCGTTGTTGGCGTCGGCGATCGTCACCGTCGAGAACGGGTCGATGGGCGCTTCCGAGGTCGTCTGCTGTCCCGCCACCGTCCCGCTGATCGTCGGCGCCACCGCCGGCTCCACAACGAGATCGGTGCCGGTCCCGCCGTCGCTCTGGAAGACGAACGTATCGCCTGTGGGTAATCCGGAGATCGCGAACGTGGTCGGGCTGCCGTTCACGGTCAGCGTCGAGCCATTCCAGACGACGGACGTCACGATCGTGTCGGCAAGGTCGATCACGTCGCCGGTCGTCAGGCCGGCGACCGTTCCGGTAAAATCCGACGAGCCGTCGAGCTTGAGCGTGCCGAGGCCATTGAACGTTACCGTCTGCGCATCCGTCGCGCCCAGCTCCAGCGTCCCGCCGCCGCTGATCGTCGCCGAGCCCGTGCCGGTGACCGCTCCGCTAACGTCCACCGTGCCGCCGTCCGCCGCCAGCGTGCCGTCGTTGAGGAGGTCGCCGGTGATATTCACCGTCCCGTCGTCGGCCTCGATGGTGCCGAAGTTCCCGCCGCCGCCGTTCGAGTTGACGGTGGGATCGATGTCGATGTTGACCGTGCTGTCGTCGGCGGCCTCGATAAGGCCGTTATTGCTGCTGCCGCCGTTCTCGATGTTCAAGTCGAGCGTGCCGCCCGCCGTTGCCTCCACCGTCGCTCCGCTCTCGTTGGTGGCGACGTTGGCTCCGGTGTCGATGGTCAGCGTGGCGCCGCTCACATCGGCGTCGATGGTGCCGGCATTGTCCAGCGTGAGGTTGGCGCCGATCGTGCCTGCGCCTCTGATCGTGGCGTCGTTGTCCAGCGTGGCGCTCGTGCCCGGGACGCCGACGATGGCGTCGGCGCCGCCGCTCAGCGCGAGCGCGCCACCTCCCTCGAGCGTCACTGTGCCGCTCGCCAACAAAGTCGCGGCGCCCGATTGCAGGTCGATCGTGCCGGAATTGTCGATCGTGCCGAGAAGCTCGAGATTGGCGCCGGAATCAACCTGCACAAAGCCGTTGATCGTCAGGCTGCCGTCGGACGACCCGTCGAACACGCTCATATTGGCGCCGGAGGCCGCGACGATCTCAATCCTGCCGCCGCCGCTCGAGGTCATATCGCTGGTGGCGAGCGTGCCGCCGGAGACCGTCGAATCGGAGAGCTGCACGGCCGAGCCGGCTCCATATGCCGCAATCGTGCCGCCGGCGTTGGCGACGCTGTCGTCGATCTCGAGCGTGCCGCCCGCCGTCGCCTCCAATGTGCCGCCGGTATTGGTGACGGTATTTCCGGTATCGATGATGAGAACGCCGCTGTCGCCGGATTCGAGCGCGGTGGCATCGACGATTCCGCTGTTGATCAGCGTCAGGTTTTGGTCGCCCTGGCCGATCGTGCCGCTGCCCTCGATCGTGTCGTTCGTGTTGACGAGCGTGGCATTGGTGCCCGGGACGCCGAGGATCAGGTTTCCAGCCGTCGGACCGATCATTTCGAGGAAGCCGCCGCCCGACAGCGTTGTCGTGCCCTCCGTGCCGTTAACGTAAAACGTCGGATCATCGAGTTCGATCACGCCGCCGCCACTGACGCCGGAGAAGATCGTGAACGTACCGGGGGGCACGATTTCGAGAGTCGCACCCGCCCCGATGTTGAGGACGCTGGCGACTTCCGTATCGTTCACCGTGACTGTAACCGGTCCAGAGATATTGACGGTGTCTCCCGTACCCGGCGCGACGCTTGAGCCATTGTTCCAGTCCGACGCCGTGGTCCAAGACCCGCTGGACGAGTACGTCCACGTGAAGACATTTGTTGTCTGCTCCTGCGGGAGCGGTTGATTGGTAGTGGTCGTAATAGTGTTGACGGGGCCGGGCGGCGGCGGGCTGCTGGTGCCGAGGATGGTGACAGGCGGCGGTATGTAATTCGTGCCCGGCGGAAGCAATCCGGCGGTGTTGTTCTCGTTGTTCAGGATCGAAGGCGGCGTCGTGCTGCCGATGCTGCCGGGATTGGATTGCGGTTGCGCGTTGGCGTGCTCGTTGGGGCTTTGCTGAAAGAGCTGTTCCTGCAGGCCCTGCGAATAGATGCCGAACGCGTCTTGAAAGGCGCTCTGATCTTGCGCCATTTGCGCCGCGCTGTTGGCGACCGTTTCGACGCTGACAGTCCCGCCGCCGTGGGGCCGCAAAATAATCGTGACTGACGGATCGTCGACAATGATGTGCCGAGGATGTGCCTCCTTGGTAACGATCTCAAAGATGCCGTGCTTGAGGTCCTTGTAGTCGATCTGCCCATCATCAAGCAGCGCGATGTCGGCGCTCGCGGCTTTCAGTTCGTGAACGAGGCCGATGGTCAGAGCGCTAAAGGCCAGGCTGCCAATACCGGCCGCTCCGGCGCGGCCTTGAATTTGGCCGACCGGCGTGTCGATGATCAGGCGCCCGGCCGCCGCCACCTTGCCGGCAAGGAAGCCGAATACTCCTTTGGCGACGCGAAACCGCGCCGCATTGGCGGATTTTTCCGCACCGCAACTGAATTCGTCCAGAGTCACGCGCGCGTCGGCGTGAAGCTGCAATGTCGTTCCATCGACGAACGCAATGGCGGCGAACCCGTCGGCGCCGGTCTCGATCACATCGCCTTGACAGATAAGGTCGCCCAAAGCGGGTTGAACGACGAGGTTCCCGCGCGTGATGGTGACCAGACCTGTCACGACCGGCAATTTGCCAATGGTCGGTCCAGGCATCAGGTCCGAAGCGGAGCTGAGCGCATAGCTCTGATCGTCCGGCGCATTGGCCTTGCTGCGAAACATCCGTTGTGTCTCCCAGTGACAGCCGGACCCGCCGCGTGGCGCACGGTTTCTGTTTGCTCGCGCGGCCTTCGAATAAGTCGTTGTTATGGACCGTAGTGGTCGGGTCGATCGCCTCTCAAAGTTCGGGTAATTTCCGACTTTCTTTACCCATTTGTCAAAGGTTCGATGGGATAAATTGACTTTTCAGTTACCACTGGCGGGCGGCTCTCAACCGCGTCGAATAATCATCCGCGCACCTGGCCAATCACTGCCCCTAAGTGCTTGGCGTTTCTGGAAATCGAGGCACGGCGCGCCGCTATGAGAGGCCAATTGGGGGTCATGGCAAAGCGGCGGTGCGCATTGATCTGTCGGGTTAAACGAGTTATATCAAAACCAAAGTTCCTCCGGCTTTGCGGGGAGGAAAACATGAACGCGCGCGCGATTGGTCTATTGTTCGCTGGACTCTCTCTCGCGGCGAGCGGTTTGCTATCGGGTTTGGCCTCGGCGCAGACCGGTTCCCCGCCGGGGGGAGGGCTCGACGCGAGCCCGATCGGCAAGGTCTTGACGGTGACCGGGACCGCCCACATCGAACATGCGGCCGCGATCGTCGTTCAGGCCAATGCGCCGCCGAGCGGCATCGGTCAGGTGAAGGTCGGCGATCTGGTTTATCGCGGCGACGTGATCCAGACCGAAGCAGATGGTGCGCTCGGCATCGCCTTCGCCGACGGCACCTCGTTCAAAGTTTCCAACAATGCGAGAATGGAAGTGAATGAGTTTGTGTATGATCCGAAAGGACATGCAAATTCGACCCTGCTCAGTCTGACCAAAGGAACATTTACTTTCATCGCCGGCAATATCGCGCATACCGGCGGCATGAAAGTCGATACGCCTTTGGGAACCATGGGTATTCGAGGGACCGCCCCGCGCGTTGAAATCTTGGATGACGGCTCGGTCAAGTTTTCGACACTTGTCGAAGACAAGTAGAACGCTGCAGAAAATCGCCTCGGCGATCGTCCTTGCCCTTCGGAGTCTCCATAACGAATATTGTGGCCGGGCGCCCGATCATGATGGGATCATGACGAGGCCGGCAAATCGAGAGCATGGCGCGCAACGATGCCGGAAACCGGACTCGACGTGGCCCGCCGCTCGACGTAGCCTGATACAGCAGGATATGGATCATGAGCAGTGATGCATCCCGACGCATTGTGCGCGGCGGCACGGCATCGGCCTTGTTGCTGATGTCGTTGACGACATGGGCCGCGGCGCAGACCCCCAAACTCAGCAACGTCGACCTGTGCAACGGCAGAAACCGCAGCTCGCCCATGCCCCAGATCGCCGGGTGCACGGCTCTCATAAAGTCTGAGGCCAACAACGCGAAGGTGCTGGCGATCGCCTACAACAATCGCGGAAACGCCTTCACCGGCTTGGGAGAATTCGAGCTCGCCATCCGCGACTATGACCAATCGATCAAGAACAATCCGAATTACGCCAAACCGTTCAACAATCGCGGTGTAGCTTATCGGAAGAAAGGCGAGGATGACCGGGCGATACAGGATTTTGATGCGGCGCTGGCCATCGATCCGAATTATGCCGACGCTTTTGCCAATCGGGCCGAAATTTACCTGAAAAAGGGCGACTATTCCCGCGCCTTGAAGGACTTCGACGAGGCGATCCGGCTGCAGCCCAATTTGGGGCTGGTACGGAACGAGCGATGTTGGACGCGCGCGATAACCGCCGACTTGCAGGCGGCTCTGGCTGATTGCAATGAAGCGATCCGCTTGGAGCCAAAGGCCGCCGAGACCTTCGATTCGCGCGGTTTCACCTACCTCAGATCGGCGCAATGGGAATCGGCGATCGCGGATTATAATTCCGCGTTGCAGTTAGAACCGAAGTTGGCAAGCGCGCTCTACGGGCGGGGATTCGCCAAGCTGAAGAAGGGCGATCGATCCGGCAACGCCGACATCGCCGCGGCAAAGTCCGTCGACAAGAATATCGCGACGGAATTCGCTGGCTATGGGCTGAAGTAAGTGGAGCGCATCAGCGCGCTACTGACCGATCTCTACCAGCTCAACATGATCCAGGCCTACCTGGACCATGACGAGACAAAGACCGCCGTCTTCGAATTCTTCGTCCGTAAGCTCCCCCCCCACCGCGGCTTTCTCATCGCCGCCGGGCTCGATCAGGCGCTCGATTTCCTCGAAAATCTTTGCTTCTCGGCCGCGGAGATCGAATGGCTTAAGAGCACCGGACGGTTCGGCGAGAACCTGCTTGATTATCTGCGCGAGTTACGCTTCAGCGGCGACGTCCACGCCATGCCCGAGGGTACGATTTTCTTCGCCGATGAGCCGATTCTGCGGGTGACTGCGCCGTTGCCGCAGGCGCAATTCGTTGAATCGCGCCTGATCAACATCCTGCATTTCCAAACGCTGATCGCCGCCAAAGCGGCGCGCATGGTTCTCGCCGCGCCCAACAAGCTTTTGGTCGATTTCGGGTTGCGGCGCGCCCATGGCGCCGAGGCCGGCCTCATGGCGGCGCGCGCGAGCTATATCGCCGGCTTTGCCGGCACTGCCACGGTCCTCGCCGGCCGCGATTTCGGCATCCCGGTCTACGGCACGATGGCACACTCCTTCATCGAGGCGTTCGACGACGAGACGGCGGCGTTCGAGGCGTTCGCGCGGGCGCGGCCCGACAATCTCGTGCTTCTCCTCGACACCTACGACACCGAGGCCGCCGCGCGGAAGGTGGTGGCGCTGGCGCCGCGCCTCAAAGCGGCAGGAATTGCAATCCGCGGGGTTCGGCTCGACAGCGGCGATCTCGTCGCTCTGGCGAAAAGCGTGCGCGGCATCCTCGATGCGGGCGGGCTTCGCGACGTGACGATCTTTGCGAGCGGCGGACTTAACGAGGACTCGCTCGCCGCCTTTACCCGCGCGAACGCGCTCATCGACGGCCTCGGCGTCGGCACCAGCCTGACGACATCCTCCGACTTTCCCGCGCTCGATTGCGTCTACAAGCTGCAGGAATACGCCGGCCTGGCGCGGCGCAAACGCGCGGTGCAGAAGGCCACCTGGCCGGGCCGCAAGCAAGTGTGGCGGCGCTACGGTCCCGACGGCCGCATGGTCGGCGACCTCCTTGCGCGCGAAGGCGACGCCAAGGCCGGGGAACCGCTCATCGAGCGGACCATGGAGCGCGGCCGGCGGTTACGGTCGCCGCCGTCGCTCGACGAGATCAGGAGCCGCGCCAAGCGCGAGCTTGAAAGATTGCCCGAGCCCTTGCGCCGGCTCGAGCCGGGCACGACCTATCCGGTCGAGGTCGCCGACGAACTCGTTAAGCTTGCGGCGGAGGTCGATCGGCGCACGCAACGGCAGGCGACCCCGTCATAGCGACGTCATGAACGAAGGCGGCAGAATCAACGGCAACGACGTCCTCATCGTCGTGGACGTTCAGAATGACTTCTGTCCGGGCGGTGCGCTCCCGGTGCCGCGCGGCGATGAGGTCGTGCCGATCATCAATCGCCTGGCGGCGCGG